>JAFYBD010000129.1 GCA_017540385.1 Lentisphaeria bacterium | reverse complement strand
TCGACCACGACGGGCTTTTCAACCGGCACGAACGGCCCGACGGGGGTGTCCGCCACGGCCACGCCGATGGAGTTGCCGCCGTTTTTGTCGTCGCGATACGTGCAGTACCAGTAGAACTTGCCGTTCTTCTCGGTCACCTGCGATGCCCAGGCCGTGCCCTTGATGCCGCTCGGGAACTGTTCCGGCCGCAGCAGGATCCCGTGGCTGCGCCAGTGAACGAGATCGTCGGAGGAATAGCAGCGCCAGTCGGCGATGTTGTAGTTGCCGGGGAGACCGTTCTGCTCGCCGTCGCGATAGACGTCCTGGCCCGTGTAGACGTACACGCGATTGCCCACGACCAGCGGCGCGGGATCGGACGTCCAGGCGTCCGTGAAGATCGGGTTGCCGTTGGGCTCCAGGTCGACGCCCGGATAGACTTTGTCTGCGGAGGACTGGCAGGCGGCGAGGAGCATTGCGGCCGCGGCTGCGGAACCGGCGAGGAAGAGTTTGGTTTTCATGGTTTCTCCTGTTGAAATATGGGGGTGGAAAGAGCGGACAAATGTATCAGGGTGTAATATACCCACCCGGGCCGGAAAAGTCAAACGGAAAACCGAAAAGAACGGATACTTTGCGAGCGGGAAAACATCGGGCGCGGCACGGGGCGCGCGAACCGGGGGGGCCTCAAGAGGGATTCAGGAGTTCCGCGGGGAATCGTCCGCGTCTTTCGCGTGGGCCAGATGAATGCCGATGTGGCCGACGCCGAGGATGACGGACGACGCCAGCATCGGGATGTTGCGCCCGTACACGCCGAGCAGGAAAAACGCCGCGACTGGCAGAGTCGCCCCGGCCACCGGGACACCCGCAAAAGGCCGATAGAAGTCGCGCATGGTGCGTTCGCTCCGGAAATACCGGATCCAGAACGCCTCGTAAAGCAGCATCAGGAGGAACGACGCGGCCAGCCACAGATTCCAGGGCGTCCACGGACGGAGATTGAAGTCGGAGAAGACAAGCGCCGCGGCGCTGACCAGCACCTCGCCGATGCGTTCGAACGCCAGCAGCACGCGGTTTTCCCGGGCGGCGAAGCGGTCGTAGCCGAACGGCTTGCGTTTCGTCCAGATGAGATTCGGGACCGTCAGCATCACGAGCCACGCGAACCCGATGTACGAAAAACCGAAGTGCATGCGTTCCTCCAGACAGGAGAGTTTCCGGCGGATCAAACAGGCTCCAGGACGGCTGCACGACCTCGCGAGCCCGGAAAAAAAGGCAAAAAAAATGGCATCCCCAATGGGATTCGAACCCATGTTACCAGGATGAGAACCTGATGTCCTAGGCCTCTAGACGATGGGGACATGCCGATAAGACTGAGAAAATAATATACATCCGGAAAATGGAAATGCAAGCGCGGTTTCCGTTTTTTCGGCAAAAAACAGCATCGGCCGCATGCCCGGGAAAGATGGGGACAAATACCCGGCAGCGGACACCGTCATACTGCGCGATCCGGGACGGCACGTCTCCCGGTATGCCGCCGACGGCGATGCGATGCGCCGCAGGGGCTCTCCTGCGCGATTTATGGGACAGGACGGGTCAACGGGCGGGCCGGAGCATTTCGCGCGTCAGAGGGCGTTTTCCGGCGAATCGGCGGCCACAGCCGGCGCGATGGCAAAAAGAATGCGTCCGCCGGAGGTTTTCCGGCGGACGCAGGTTGTTCGTCCGATTCAGGACTGACTGACGGATCAGGCGATCACGGTCCAGTCGGTGTCAACGCCGCGACCGAGTTCAACCCACTTGCTCTGGTCTGCGCCGGAGTAGAATCCGAGCATACCGGTGGAGAACTGACGGACGAGGAGGTCGTCCTTCTGGTCGTTGTTGTAGTCGCCGCAGCCGACGATGAACCAGTCTTTCGCGTCGAGCTGACCGACGTTGATGTACTGGTCGACGTTGCCGTCCGCGCACATGACCATGGAACCGGCATCCTGGTTGAACAGGATGATGTCATCCTTGCCGTCGCCGGCGAAGTCGCCGATGGTCGCAACGTCCCAGCCGGACCAGTCGGCCGCGCCGAGGCTGACAGCGGTGCCGTCGATGCCGACGGAGTAGAACTGCTTGCCGCCGCTGTAGGACATCAGGACGGTGTCCTTGCCGTCGCCGGTGAAGTCGCCGATGCCTGCGATCTTCCAGTCTTCGCCGCCGAACTCATTGCTCAGGGCGACCCACTCTTCCTCGCCGTCCTTCCAGATGCCCAGGGAGTAGGCATCCTGTGAGTACCAGACGATGGAGTTCTTGCCGACGGAACCGGTGAGGTTGCCGGCGAGGATGTTCCAGGTATTTTCGGAGTTCGAGAGGAAGCCGATGGTGCGCCAGTTTTCGGCGGTATCCACGGAGTCGATGTAGTAGCCGATGTAGAGGCCGCCCTGTTCGACGATCTGGGCGGAACCGGCCATGATGAGATCGGCCTTGCCGTCCGCAGTCATGTCGTAGGTGCCGATGACGCCCCAGCCGGCGTTGTGCGGCTGAGCCTGACCATGCCACTCGTTCGTGCCGTTCATCCAGAAGCCGATCTGGCCGTCGCCGGCGGTCCACTGGAACAGGACGTCGGAGATGCCGTTGCCGTCGATGTCGTTCTTCGCGAGCGTCGCGACGGGGGTCGGTCCGGGCTGCGGGCCGGGGCCCGGGCCGGGCTCTTCGGAGACCACGAAGTCTGCGCCCGTGGCGACCGCGGAGGTGTTGCCGGCCGCGTCGGTGGCGGTGACGGTCCAGGACCAGGTGCCGTAGTCGGCGTTCTCGATGAGGAAGCTGCTGTTGCTCGTCTTCACGGTGAAGGACTTGTCATCGTGGCCGTAGGTCAGGGTGTATTCCGCGACGCCGGAGAGATCGTCGAGAGACGGAGTCCAGACGAGGGCAACGGTCTGACCGGAAACGACGGCGTTGAGGTTGGTGGCGGCTTCCGGAGCGGTCGTGTCGATGTTCCAGATCTTGAACTCAGCGACATCGGAGACGTTGCCGACCGAGTCGGCAGCGCGGAAGAAGATCGAGCCGTTGGCGTCAACGGTCACGCCCTTCTCGGCGTCGTAGGCGAGCCAGGTCTGGTTGTCGAGGCTGTATTCCTTCACGGCGGAATCTTCGGTGAAGTCGGCCTTCACGACGATGGCCGTGTTCGTGAACTCGGCCGGCTCGACGGAGAGCAGCTGCGGGGCATCCGGGGCGACCAGGTCGATGTTTTCGACAAGGTAGCCGTTGAAGGAGAAGTTGCCCGCGAGGTCGTGGCTGATGAACAACACGAGGCCGTTCTTCTCGAACTTGATGCCTTCGGTGTATTCCTGCCAGGTCTTGCCTTCGTCGAGGCTGTAGAGGTTGGAGACGGAGTCTTCCGCGAAAACGGCCGTGACGGTCACGGGGTCCTTCGTGGCGACGGTGACGTCGGCGGAGACGACCGGAGCGACCGGAGCGACCTTGTCGATGTTGGTCACTTCGTACTCGGTGACTTCGGAGACGTTGCCGACCGCGTCGAT
>JAFYBD010000128.1 GCA_017540385.1 Lentisphaeria bacterium | reverse complement strand
CCCCACACGGCGACACCTTTATCCGTGAGTCCGGTGAAGAACACGGTCTGGCATTTCCGGTCCTGATCCCAGCCATAGGCGCAGACGCCGTCCGCCTTCACGCCGTTCGGGAGCTCGACCCGCGTGATAATGCCGTTCTCAAACCCGTAATAGCCTCCCGTCAGGCCGTCCGCAATCACTGTAATCGAACTGTCGGGATCGAGCTCCCACTTGCCGCCGCCATCGATGGTCCCGTCCGCCTTGAGCGTGTAGATCGTCGATTCGTCGATGCGGCGGTTCGTGGTGTCGTCCGTGACGCTGAAGACGATGAAGTCCCACTGCGCCGACTCGCCGGAGTTCAGGATGCCGTCTTTTTCGACGATATTCTTGCTCCAGGTCGTTTTGCCATCGACGACTTGGACCCCGCTTCCGATCTCCAGATCTTCGCCGCCGTAGATGCAGGGCGAGAGCAGCGGCCAGCCGTCCTTCGACCAGAAGACGCGCCGCAGGCCGAGGAACGATCCCGGCACGCCCTGCCATTTGCTGTTGCTGCCGAAGAAAAGATCGCTGTAATTGCTCTTCGGGTCATTCCGGAAGAGCGTGGTGTGGCCGGTGCCGACCCAGCCCGTGCCGGTCGATTTCCAGCGGTACGGACCGATGAGCTTGGTGCCGTTCACTTCGTCGGGCCCCTGTTTCTCCTGATTGTACACGAGCGGGCGGCCGAGATAGTCGAGGTAGGGGCCCTCGACGTCTTTCGAACGCCCCACGCGGACGTGGTACGTCCAGTCCAGCCGGTCGTAGGAGACGAAGAGATAGTAGTATCTCGGTTTGGGATTGAAAACGATGCTCGCGCCCTCGATGCCGTAGGCGGTGAAATGCTCGCCGTTCACGCCGGTCGTGGGGTTGCCCTGGAATCCGTCCTGCTCGTAGACCTTGTCATAACCGCGGCAGGCGATGGTCTTGCCGTGCGTGCCGGGGTTGAGGAGCTTCGACGGGTCCTTCGGATCGAGCTCCACGATGGCGATGCCGCCGAAGAACGAGCCGTAGATCATCCAGAGGCGGCCGGTCTGGTCCTTGAAGACCGTCGGGTCGATGGCGTTGTACTGCTTGCCGTCGCCGGTGCGCGTGTGGATGAGCTGGCCGCAGTCCACCCAGTCTTTGTCCAGCACGGCGCTCTTCGCACAGCCGATGAACGAATTCCGCGTGCCGTAGGCGGAGCAGGAGTAGTACAGGTAATAGGTCTTGTCCGCGGCGTTGTAGTAGATGCACGGGGCCCAGAACGGCTGATTGGAGCCGAGCCGGTAGTTGTTCGCGCCCTTGGCGCGTTCGGTCAGAAACTCGTATTCGCCCTTGTCGTCGATCTTCACGGAATTGAACTCGTAGTTCCAGCCGCGGGGCCCGTAGTTCAGAATCTTCGGCGCGTTGTCCCTTGTGAAGACTTTCCCGACGTCCTTCCAGTTCGTCAGGTCGTCCGACTGCCAGATCGTGATGCCCTGTCCGCGGACGTCCGTGCCGACCGCGAAATAATGTTCCTTTCCGTCCGATCCGAGGCCCCGGATGACCTCTTCGTCGTGCGTGGGGCCGCACATCCCGGCGGTGCGGGGACCGTCCTTCGGGGCCGTGAAGTTGAAGACGGGTTCGGCGGAGGAGAGCAGGAGCGGCGCGAGGGCGAATGCGGCCGCGGCGAGGATGGTTTTCGCGTGCATGGGGTAGAGGGGCCTTTCGTAGGTTGCGTGGGATTCGTCGCTTTGTTGGAAAATATACTTCACGGTTCGGAAAAGTCAAGTGTGCAAAAACGGGAGCGGAGAATATTTGAAAATCGAAACAATTTCTTTTAAAAAAATGAGGTCCGAAGGTTGAAAAATGGCCCGAAGCGTGCTATCTTTTTAAGAACTTTTTTTAATATCGCATCAACCAAACAGGAAATACGAATGGATTTACTTCAGACCAAAGGCGTGGAGAAGCAATTCCTCGGAGTCAAAGCCCTGAAAGGCGTCGATTTCTCGGTCAAGGCCGGCGAAATCCACGCGCTCATGGGCGAGAACGGCGCAGGAAAAAGCACGCTCATCAAGATCATCACCGGCGTGTACCCGGCATCGGCGGGGTCCGTTTATTTCAACGGCAAGGAATGCAAGTTCCGTTCCCCCCTGGACGCCGAGCATGCCGGGATCAGCACCGTGTACCAGGAAGTCAACCTGCTCCCCGACCTGTCCGTCGCGGAAAATATCTGCATCGGACGCGAACCCAGAAAGTTCGGGTTCATCGACAAAAAACAGTGCAAGGTCCAGGCGCGGAAAGCCCTGGGCCGGCTCGACATCGACATCAACGTCGGCGAAAACCTCTCCAGCTACTCCATCGCGATCCAGCAGCTCGTGGCCATCGCCCGCGCCCTGGACGTGGACTGCAAGCTGCTGATCCTGGACGAGCCGACCTCCAGTCTCGACGAAAACGAGGTGAAGGAGCTCTTCAAGGTCATGAAGAAACTCCGCGAGGAGGGCATGGCGATCATCTTCATCACGCACTTCCTGGACCAGGTCTACGAGGTCAGCGACCGCATCACGATCCTGCGCGACGGCCAGCTGGTCGGCTCCTACGACGCGAAGGACCTGCCCCGCATCGAGATGGTCGCGAAGATGATCGGCAAGACCCCGGACGAGATCAACCAGATGCAGGCCGGGATCGTGAAGAACACCAAGTTCGGCGACGTGGTCTACGAGGCAAAGAACATCGGCCGCGTCGGCACGATCAGCCCCGTCGACGTGAACGTCCGCGCCGGCGAACAGCTCGGTCTCGCCGGTCTGCTCGGCTCCGGGCGTTCCGAGATCGCGCAGATCATTTTCGGCGTCGATCCCCACGACTCCGGCACCATGACCATGAGCGGCCAGAGCGTGAACTTCAATTCCCCGCAGAAGGCCGTGAAGGCGAAGGTCGCCCTGATCGCCGAGGACCGCAAGGTGACCGGCATCATCCCCGACCTCACCATCCGCGAGAACATCATGCTCGCGCTCCAGGCTTCGAACGGCATGTGGAAGACCATGACGCTGAAGCAGCAGGAGGAAATGGCCGACAAGTACATCAAGCTGCTCCGGATCAAGACCCCGAGCGGCGAACAGCTCATCAAGCACCTCTCCGGCGGCAATCAGCAGAAAGTCCTGATCGCGCGCTGGCTCGCCACCAATCCGAAACTGCTCATCCTCGACGAACCCACGCGCGGCATCGACGTCGGCGCGAAGGCCGAGATCGAGGCCCTGACCCAGCAGCTCTGCGGCGAAGGCATGGCGGTCATCTTCATCAGCTCCGAACTCGAGGAAGTCGTCCGCGACTGCGACCGCGTGATCGTGCTCCGCGACCGCAAGAAGGTCGGCGAGGTCGCGGGTTCCGACATCTCCCTCAAGAACATCATGAAACTCATCGCAGGATAAGGCCCCCGGCATCATGAATCAGATTTCCAACAAATTCCGCCATCTTTTATGGCCCCT
>JAFYBD010000127.1 GCA_017540385.1 Lentisphaeria bacterium | reverse complement strand
CACCTGGCGCCGGCGACCCGAACCCGCATAGTTTGGTTGTTTGGGGTTGTCGAGCTTAATATACAATCGGTGAAATGTTTTTTCAATAGTATTTTACATGTATTATGTGATAAAAACATGTAGTATTTGATATTCCGAAAAACTGCGTGAAAGCCTGATATTGGTATAGTTTCTAAAATTCTTTTAGACAAAACACCGATGAAAACTACATTAGTTGGTACGGTTTGCGACAATCTCCAACGTTCCTTAACGTAGCCCGCTTTTGTCAATAAACATAAAAATACGGAATAAGACGACCCCGCTTGATTCCCGGCGCATGGACACAAAAAACGTCCGCCGGGTTACGACGGACGTTCGCGAGCATAATTCCGTGCCGGAAGGGATCAGAGGGAATCCGAGATGTCCTCCTCGTCTTCCAGCGTCTCGTTGATGATGTTCATCGCCTGCGTGATCACGGCCAGCTCCTCGCTGGTCTTGGTGCGGAGGTAGGCCGAGATGAAGGCGTTGAACCTGTCGACGACTTCCGCGATGAACGTGGCGCCCTTTTCCGAGAGGGAAATGCGGACGTTTCTGCGGTCGTCGGGGTCGTCCGTGCGGATGAGGTATCCGCTCTGGACGAGCTTGTCGACGAAGAGCGAGGCTCCGGCGGAGGTGAGGCCGGTGACGGCCATGATCCTGCCCAGATTGCACGGCATGGCGAAGCGGACGATCATCAGCTGGTTGAACTGGCTCCGCTGGATCTCATACGCGTGCGCCTTCCAGTCCTGCTCCAGGAAAGCGCGATGCTTCCGCTCGAGGAGTCGGACCATTTTCCTGAAGGAGTCGAGGTCCGGCGAAGTTTCGGGGAGAGGCGCGCCCTTTGCCGGGCGCGCTTTCCCTGTTTTGCCGGGAGTCTTCTTCATCACTTCATCTCCTGGTAATCGTCGTTGATGAAGTTGCCGACGTTGTCGAGGCGGTCGACGCGGTCGGAGCGGTCCTCGTCGAGGAGATACTGCTGGAAGAACATGTTGCCGACGCGGCTGGTCATGCCCTTGTTCACGCTCTTCACGATCTTGCCGAGGTCCTCGGAGATCTCCTCGCCCACGCGGTCGTCGGGGTTGGAATACTCGACCTTGGCGATGACGACGAGCTGGGACTGCTTGATGGACTCGGATTCGGTGGAGACTGCGCGGCCGATGATCGGGATGTCCTTCAGGAAGGGCAGTCCGGCGGTGCTGCGCACGGATTCGGACTTCTTGAGACCGCCGATCACGAATTCCTCGGCCTCGGTGCCGATCTGGAACGTGGTGCCGGTCTGGGAACGGCTCATGCGGGCGGAGCCGTCGGCGTTCCAGCCGAGCAGCGAGATGCTGTCGAGGTCGAACTTGATCTTCGCGGCCTTGGAGGTGACGACCGGGGTCACGCGGAGGTCGAACTTGAATCCGTCGGTGACCATCGGGTACTGGAGCCAGCCGTGGATGACGCCGGGCGCGGCGTTCGCGTTGTCCCAGTTGGTGTTGTAGTACGCGCCGTTGACGACGGTGCCGTCGGCCTTCACGTAACCGGTGAGGAACTTGGCGAGCGGGCTGGTCTTGGAGTCGCTGCCGTAGACGAGCGCGGAGACGTCGCCGTAGGTGTTCGTGCCGGTCTGGGTGTTCATGGTGCGGAGGGTGTATCCGTCGGGCCTCATGATGGCGGAGGTGCCGGCGTCCTTGTAGAGCTCTTTGAGCTTGGAGAACGGCTGGATCTTCGTGATGGCCTCGCGGAGGATGGTGTCCGGGTTCGGATCGGTGTAGGCGAACTCGCCCGTGCCCTCGGCGATGGACTTCGCCCCGGCGGTGTAGAACGTGCGGTCATAGAAGAAGCCGGAGGCGACCTGGACGGTGGAGACGGTGCGGTTCTGCGCCACGATCTCGCCGCGGGCGAGGATCTTGGCCTTGCCGATGGAGGTCATGAAGTCGAGGTAGCGGCTGTTCCACTTCGGGTTGAAGTTCCAGTAGGAGGTCTTGTTGAAGCTGGTGTCCTGGACGCTGCTGGTGAAGAAAGTGCCCCAGTTGCGGCTCATCATGGCGCCGGCGGAGAAGAGGTCGACGCCCTCGTTGTTCTTCCAGCTCTGGAAGTCGACGCCGATGCGGTCGTCGTTCTCGGCGTAGATTTCGATCACGCGGTAGGAGATCTTCACCTCGGGGATCGGGCGGTCGTAGCTCACGAGGAGCTTGCGCATGTCTTCCCAGGACCATTCCGGGGCGCAGACCACGAGCGCGTTCAGCTCGCCGTCGACGAGGATCGTGCTGGGGGAGATTTCGAACTGGGGATCGAGCTCGGAGGAGCCGACTTTCAGGAGCATGTCGCGGAGGTTCGCGGCCTTGCTCGAGCGGGGGAAGTAGATGCGGGTGCCCGCGTCGCCGGAATAGGTCAGGCCCTTGCGGTCGAGCGCGGCGACGATGCCGTCGATGCCGCGGCCCTCGTCGTTGTCGTGGAACCGGTATTCTTCGGCGGAGACCAGGACCACGCCGGTGCCGTCCTCGAATTTGACGGCGGTGGCCTGCGCGGGGCTGGTGCTCACGCTGCGGGCGCCGACGGCGGCTTCAAGATAGCTGCGGACCGCGTAGGGGTCGGCGTTCCGGATCGTGTACGGCTTCGTGATGACGAAGGGGTCGGTGTTGTCGCGGATGACCGTGACTTCCTTGGTGCCCTCGGTGACGTCGATCTTCAGCTGGGCCTGGACGTTCGACGGGGCATAGCCGCCGGACGGTGCGCCGGGGTCGCTCTTCGGCGTGCCGGGGATGGCTTCGGGCGTGACGGTGATGCGGGACGGGACCTGCGCGCCCTCGAAGACGGAGACGTTCGGAGGGGGCTGCGGGATCTGATCGGAGTTGCAGGACGCCGCGACGAGACCGGCGGCGAAGGTCAGGAT
>JAFYBD010000126.1 GCA_017540385.1 Lentisphaeria bacterium | reverse complement strand
TTCCTGAAGCGGGATGTCGCCGGTGAAGTCCTCGGTGCCGTAGGGGATGTAGTTCCAGTTCAGGCCGATGCCGTGGACTTTCTCCTTGTCGATGCAGAGCACGCGGTAACCGTTGTCCTTCAGGAACTGCACGAGGGTGATCCAGCCGAAGGGATTGTTCCAGTATTTGGCCTGGGAGCTGGACTGGGCCGCGATGCAGACGTATTTTTCCTTGATCTTCCGGGGCGCGGAGAGGTCCACGCGCGGGGGGATGTCCGACGTGTCCTCGAGCCCGAGGATGTACCCGGCGGTCCTGTGGAGGCCGATGTAACGGAAGTCGATGGGCTGGTTGTCCACGTCGCCGCGGAAGAAGAGGCCCATGTAATAGGAAGCGTACGGCCGGTAGGTCTTGGTCTCCTCGGTCGTGATGAACTTGATGGACGGGTACTGTTTCTTGAAGATGTCGGCGATCCACGGGGTCATCACGCAGATGAGCTTGCATTTGTGTTTCTGCTGGAAGCGTTCGACGTAGCTGAACCAGCCGATGCTGTCGCCGATGGTGCCCACGGGGAGCTGGATCATGACCTCCTTGTCCGTGGCGTCGTAATCGTGCGTGAAGATCGGGGTGTCGTTGCCCTTGTCATGGATGATCAGGCGGAAACGGATGAAGAACTTCTTGACGCTGGTGATGAACGCTCCGGGCACGGTGTCGGCGCTGTAGAGGATGATGCCGGTGTCGATGTCGGTGAACGTGACATGGTAGTTCTTGCCGTTCTGAGGGAAGAGGATGCGGATGCCGTGGTTGAAGTCGAACTTGATGCCTTCGACGGCGTCGAGGACGGGGATCTGCGGGATTTCGCCGTAAATGGAGGGTTGCTTCTTCGGATCGGGTTTTTCGCCGGGAGCCAGGTCGGGCGCGCCGGTGGCCTGTGAAATCGGCTGCGGGTCGGGGCCTTTCTGGGTGATGTTCGGCGAATTTTGAGGTGCGGCTGCGGGCGAGACGGAGATGTCCGGGGAGGACGCCTGCGCTGACGGTGAGACCATGATGGAATCCACGGGGAAGCTCCTTGGGTGGCGATACTGTCTGTCGTTGATATGTTGAGGTGAATTGCATAACAATAGCACGGTGGCGGGAAAAAGTCAAGGGGCCGTCATATCTTTCTTTGCTTTTTTTCGTCCGGAAATGCTCGTCTTTTTTACCTTTTATACTTGACTTTTTTAAAACCCGCGCTAATTTATTACGCATGTCGAATTAACCGAAAACCAAACCATTTGGAGAAAGTTGCTAATATGGGAAAAAAAATCGTCCTGCTGGTCCTGATTGTCGCGTTTGCGGCCATCGCCGTGTTCGCCTGGCAGCGTTATCAGGAGTCTGTCAAGGAAGAGGAGCGCAAAGCGCAGAAGAAACCGGAGGACGCCGTCGTCGTGAACGTGGTGCGCCCGGAACGCGTCACCATGCTGGATGAACGCGTTTACTCCGGCACGACGCAGGCGTGGAGCGCGTTCGACGTCGACCCGGAGGTTTCCGCCAGGCTCGTTTCCCTGAAGTTCGACATCGGCGACCAGATCAAGAAAGGCGATCTCATCGCCAAGCTCGACGACTCCAATTATCTCCAGTCCGTGCTTCAGGCCGAGGCCGAACTCGAGGTCGCGAAAGCCAAGGCGCTGGAAGTCAACGCTCTGCGTGACCTCCGCCATTCGGAGTTCGAACGCCAGAAGCTCCTGCATGAGAGCAACGCCACGAGTTATTCCTAATACGAGAGCGCCGAGATTGCCATGAAGGTCCAGGACGCCGCGGCCGCCCAGAGCGACGCCAACATCAAGAACTGCGAAGCGCGTCTCGCCGCAGCCAAGGTCAAGCTCGCCGATACCGAGATCCGGGGCGAGTGGACCTCCGGTTCCGACATCCGTCACGTGGGCGAACGCTACGTCGACGAGGGCACGCTGGTCTCCCCCGGCAAGCCCATCCTGAAGATCATCGAGATCGACCGCATCAAGGCCAGGATCCCGATCATCGAGCGCGACTTCCGGTTCCTCCGGGTCGGCCAGATGGCCCAGATCACCACCGACGCCTTCCCCGGACAGTCCTTCCAGGGCACCATCTCCAACATCTCCAACGAGCTCGCCGAGAGCACCCGCACCGTGGTCGCCATCCTGTCCATCCCGAACCCCGATTTCCGGCTCCGCCCCGGCATGTTCGTCCGCGTCCGCATCGTGCTGTCCGAGCACCGCAACGCGCAGGCGGTGCCTCCGAACGCCGTCATCACCAAGGACGACGTGCGCGGCGTCTTCACCATCGACCGAAACACGCAGACGGCGCGGTTCATCCCGGTCCAGACCGGACTTGAGACCCGTTCCCGCGTGGAGATCCTCTCGCCCGAGCTGAACGGCCCGATCGTGACCGTCGGCAACCACATGCTCGAGACCGGCAAGCCGGTCGTGATCTCCGAGCTCAGCCGCCTGCAGATGGCCGAGTCCATCGCCGCCGCACGCGAAGCCGAAGCCCGCCAGCAGCAGACGGAACAGAAGCCTCAGACGGAACAGCCGCAGGCTGCTGAACAGACGCCGCAGGCCGTTCCCGCCGACGCCCAGTCTGAAGCCGCCGGAGACAAAGCGCCATGAAGATAGCCGATTTCTCAGTCGAACGTCCCATTTTCATCTCGATGTTCGCCTGCATCACGATCGTGCTGGGCGGCATCTCGCTGAAATACCTCCCCGTGGACCTGTTCCCGGAGATCGACTTCCCCGCATGCTCCATCACCACGGTCTACGACGACGCATCGCCGCAGGAAGTGGAGGAGCTCATCACGCGCCCCATCGAACGCCAGATCAGCGCCGTGACGGGCATCGAGGAGATCACCTCCATCAGCTCCGAGGAGACCAGCTCGGTCATCGTGCGTTTCACCTGGGGCACCAACCTCGACAACGCCATTTCGGACATCCGCGACCGCATTGACCGTGCGCTGAAACTGCTGCCGGACGACGTGGACCGCCCGATGCTCATCCGATTCAACTCCGCCTCCATGCCGATCATGCGCCTGGGCGTGAGCACCGACATGGACCTCACGAAGGCGAAGAAATACCTCGAGGACAGCGTGCAGTACCGCCTGGAACGCGTCGAGGGCGTGGCCAGCGCGAACGTCAGCGGCGGCTACGACCGCGAGATCCACGTGCTGCTGGACGTCGACAAGGCCAAGCTCCTGCGCGTCCCCCTGACCGACATCCTCTCCAAGCTCCGCAGCGCCAACGTGACGACTCCCGCCGGCAACCAGAAGTCCGGCACGCTCGACGTCCGTCTCCGCACCATCGGCACGTTCAGCGACCTCGACGAGATCCGGAACCTCTTCCTGACCGTCGGTCCGGACGGTTCCGCCGTCTGCATCCGCGACGTCGCCGAGGTGGTCGACACGCACCAGGAAGCCACGCGCTACGTCCGCATCAACGGCAAGCCCGGCATCTACATCGAGGTCTACAAGCAGTCCGGCTCCAACACCGTCGGCGTGGCGCGCGAAGTCCGCAAGGAACTCGAAAAGATCAACGAGGAACTCGCCGGCAGCTTCAACATCGTCCCCGTCACCGACGAATCCGAATACATCCAGCGCTCCATCAACAACGTGTCGAACACCGCCGTCTCCGGCGGCCTCCTCGCCATCCTGATCCTGTTCGTGTTCCTCTGC
>JAFYBD010000125.1 GCA_017540385.1 Lentisphaeria bacterium | reverse complement strand
GGAGACGGTTCCGCACGCAGTCGTACACGAAGAGCACCGCGCCCATCACGGCCGCGAAGAGCGTCATGTCGCCGCGGCTGAGGAGCAGCACGGCCTCGCCGACGGCAAACCAGAGCCAGCCCTTGAGTTTGCTCCCTGCCTGCACGATCAGGACGGCCGCGTAGCCGCAGAGCAGGATCCCGAGTATGCTGCCGGATTCCCGCATGCCGTAGTAGCCGAGCCGGAGGATGTAGGGGCATCCGGCGAAGAGGAAACAGGTCCAGATCGCGATCCTGCCGCCATAAAGCCGTCGGCACGCCGAGTAGAGCGGGAAGACGCAGAGCGAGAGAAGCAGGCTGGCCGCCAGCTGGCACGCCAGGAATCCGCCGCAGGAGAAGAGTTTGACGAAGATCCCGGCGCAGACCGGCAGGAGCGGCGTCACGCGCGGATGGAACGCGAACGTCCAGTCGCCGTTGGCGAAGGCTTCGGCCATCGGGGCGTAGCGACCGGAGAGGTCGGGCTGCGGGTAATCCTCCAGGATCAGCGCGGGCAGCAGCAGGAGCCAGATGAGCAGGAAGACGCACCAGGGCAGGATCCGGTCGCGGAAACGCGCCGCGAAGTAGCCGGACGCCTTGATCGCGAGCGGCAGCAGCAGGGACGGCGTGAGCCTGCGGCCGGCGATCCGCGCGGAGGTCCGGGTGAACTTGCGGAGCAGCTCGGGGTGTTCGTAATGGAAGCGGCCGATCTGCCAGCCGCGTTTGAGGAGTTCGCCGGGGGCGTTGGAGTGTTCGTGGATCACGATGGCGTCGCAGCAGTAGCCGATCGCGCCGCCCTGTTCGAGCACGGACGCGGCCATGAGCATGTCTTCGCCGAAGTTCGTGCGGGGAAAGTTCCCGAGGCGGATGAGCTCCGGGACCTTCCACGCGGAAAAAGCGTTCGAGCAGAACGACGCCATGAGGCCGTCCCGCGCGATGTCCGCCTGCGTCTTGATGCGCGAGCTGTCGGGGTAGCAGCGTTCGCGCTGCCAGGCGTTCAGGGTGTGCTCGTGCAGGCTGATCTGCTTGCCGTAACACCCCGCGACCGGATTGTTCCAGAGGAACTTTGTGAGCTTGTCGAGCGCACCGGGTTCGGAGAGGACGGCGTCCTGGGAGAGGAAGACGACCGTGTCGAAGCCTTTGTGATGCAGGTAGCGGACGATGCGGCGGCGCGTGTCGCCGTGATTGAAGTTGCCGCGGCGGATGCGGAGGCATTTCCAGCCGCGTGCGGCGGCGAGCTCGGACGTCTGGTCGTTGGACTCGCTGTCGACGACGAGCTTCAGGTCCAGGTGCAGGGTCTGTTCGGCCACGGAACGCAGCAGGTCGTACCAGAAGCCGCGTTTGACCGCGTTCAGCGTCGGGATGACGAGCGCGGTCTTCATGCGGCCCACCACAGCCCGATTGTGCGGAGCCAGTCGTTCTTGCGGAATCCGTGGCGCCAGATGGTCCCAAGTCGGCGGAAATACGACGCGTCGGCGAGTCCGCGGCTCCAGTCGCCGACCAGCTCGGCCTGCTCGGGCGAGAGCGCGGCGCGGAACTGCTCCAGAAACGCCCCGGCCTGCCGTCTGGTGAGCTCGATGCGGGAGTGGAGGTGTTCGCGCTGGAAGAACCGTCTGAGGAGGCTGCCGCGCCTGACCGCGCCGTAGACATTCTCCTTGTGCTGGCGGTAGTCGACCAGCGGGGTCGGGAGGAACACGATGGAGCCGAACGCCGCGGCGATGAGCGCGAGATACCAGTCGTGGCAGATGGCCTCGGCCGGGATGTTCGCGAGGTCGGCGAGGGCGCGGTTGCAGATGACCGTGCAGCCGGTCACGTTGTTCTGGATCATGAGGTCGGCGAGGGAGGTCCGCGCGGGGTTCAGGCTCTGATAACGGACCATGGAGGCCGCAATCGGGCGCAGGGATTCGTCGACGACGCAGAGGTCGGAGTGAACGAGGACCGGGGTGCCGCCGGGGAGGGCGGCCTCGGCCTTTTTGATGGCCGCCAGACACTCGGCGACCTTGGCCGGTTTCCAGACGTCGTCCTGATCCGCGAACATGCAGTAGGGGCAGTCGCGGTCGGAATCAAGCAGCATCTGGTAGGATGCGACGACGCCGACGTGCCTGCGGTCGGTGAGGCCGGAGGCGAAAGGATAGCGCTTCATCAGCTCTTCGGTCTGAGGCGACGCGGGGCCGTCGAAACGGTACCTGAGCGTGAAATCGCGACAGGTCTGAGCCGCCAGGGAATCCAGGAATTCCCGGAGGAATTCCGAATCCCCGTGTATCGAGAGGAAGATGCTGACCGGAGCGGATGGCATCATCAGGATTCGGCCCCGGGAGCCTGTTCCTGTTCAGATTTGGCTTTATCGTCCCTGGCCTTTTCGGAATCCTTCGCTTTGGCCCCGGTCTTTTCGGAATCCTTCGCTTTGGCCTCGGCCTTGTCGTCGTTCCCGGCCTCTTTGGCTTTCGCTCTGGCCCTGGCGGTCAGACGCGCTTCCGTCTGGCGTTCGGTCTTCTCGCGGAATTCCTGTTCGGCCTTCTTCTCGTCCTCTTCCAGTTCCTTCATCCGGTCGGGCGGGAGGGGCATACGGCCTTCCTGTTTGCCGTTGTGGAGGAAGTGCCACAGCGGGTTCAGGCCGACCTTGCGCACGTCGGGATTGGAGTCGAGATAGAACTTGGAATCGAAGCGGTCGCAGGGATTGAATCCGTGGTATGCGCCCCAGAAATAGTAGTGCTTGAGGGGGTTGAGGCCGCTGATGCGGACGATGCTGTATTTGGCGAGGTACCACAGCGGATCGAACCAGCCGGATTTGGCGATCACGGCCATCTGTTCGCGGAAATCGTAGTGGTTCTGCCCGGACATGTCCTTCAGGGGCTGGACCTGGACCTTCTCGCCGAGGACATGGACCTTGTCCCAGTCGGTGCACTTCTCCAGCACGATGTCGAATTCGTTGTCGAGACCGATTTCGTAGTGGTAGTCGAGGACGGAGAAGGGGAAGTAGCGCATGCGGATGAGCGGCTTGACGATCCGGTCGAGGAATGTCTCGTAGTTGAAGACGTGGTGGTGGTGGACGAAATTGTAGCGGCCGCTCTCGATGTCGCTCCAGTAAACGTTCAGGTTCAGGTGTTCGGGGTGGTAGATGAGGGAGTCGAGGATGTGCTCCGCGGCGTCCACGCTGCCGTTGTCCTCGTGGTCCACGATCAGGTGGCCCGCGGAGGTCTCGGGACGGTCGTGGTCGAACGTGAAGCGGCGGTCGGGGATGGCGAGGAAGAACTTGCCGCCGTCGTTCAGGCTCTCGGCCACGGCCTTGAAGAAGCCGATGAAATCGGGGATGTGCTCGACTACGTGGTTTGCGATGAAGTAGTCGAACTTATTGTCGCCGAGAACTGCGGAGAGGGAGCGGGTCTTCGCCACGAAGTCGACGTCGACGAACGTCTTGCCGGGGTAGAACTCCTGGAAATGCTCGATCAGGGTGTCCTTGGAGAAGATGTCGTAATACTTGACGTCGGATTCCTCCTTGGTGAGCAGGGGCGAGCAGAGAGCGCCGATTTCAAGGCCGGTGAGGTCCGCGTAGTTCGGGATGTTCTTCTTGAAGATCTGCCTGCGGATGGAGAGCCGGAGCTCGTCTTTCTCCTCCGGGGTCATCTTGGAGATCTTCCGGATCTGGGATTTCTGCGAGAGTCGCTCGCGGAATGAAAGATGCTTTTCCTGATGTCCGTTTTCGTTCATGGTTGGTTACCTCGTCCTGGCAGTTATTTGAATGTTTTTGGTTGGATACTTGAAGAGTTTGGAGATCAGGAGGATCGTCTCGTTGATGTCCTTCTGCTCCATATAGTAGCAGATGTTCTTCTTGAGGAACGGGAACCCGAGGACCAGGAAGTCCTGGGCCCTGCAGTAGATGGCGTTGTACTCGGGCGTGACCGGGTCGAACTCCTGGAGCCTGGTGGCGGTGCGGAGATAGACGTCGGACTTGAACCCGGCTTCCTCGAGATGATTGCTGAGGCGCGTCTCGCAGCGGGCGACGACGTTCGGGAGCGTGGTCTCGTTGCGGACGTTCTTCCAGAAGTCGCGGAAGGCGTCCGAGGTGAAGACCTGCTTGCGGAACACGAGGAAGTAGCTCTGGATATGGCGCGGGATGACGCCGTAGGGCAGGGCCTTCGCCTCTTCGCGGCGTGGATTGTTCGTCTCGGGGAACTCGGTCATGCCCCAGAAATCCGCGGGGTTCTCGTCCATGCGGCCGAAGATTTCGCGGAATGGGCGGAACGGCCCGTACATGCTGTTGTTCAGCAGCACGAGTTCGTCGTAGCCATCGAGGTCGACTTCGCCGAGAGCGTCGCGCCAGGCACCGAAGTCGTAGCCCTTGTTCTCGCGGAGGATGACTTTCTTGGTGAAATACGCTACGCGCATGGCCTGGTCCTGGAGCAGTTCGCCATTGTTCACGAAGACGATGTCGGCGCACTTCTTCAGGTCGCTCAGCATGTACATGTCGGCGTCCGAGATGCGCTTGTTCTTCGAGTAGTGGACGAAGATCGCAAGGCGTTTGACCGGAGCGTCCTCCGCATCGGCCTTTTCCTCCTCGTCCGAGGCCGTTTCCGGGTCGGGCGGCACGATGCCCGGGAGCGTGGTATAACCCGCTCCGTGGGCGACGTATTTCCAAAGGCGTTCCGTGGCGTGCGCTAGAGTGTCCGTGATCTGGTTTTTCTCCTCCTCGAATCCGGCGAGGTCGATGATGCCGGGCTGGAAGATGGGCGAGACGGCCTTGGTCCTGGCCCAGAACATCTGGCCGACCGGGAACATGGGGTGCTCGGGGAGTCTGACGGAGGCGAATCCCATGGCCTTCAGAAGGTCCTTGCACCGGTAGTAGTTGTTTTCCCAGTTCATGTAGTTGCTCATGGCCGGGAAGGGGGCCGGGAAGTAGAGGCCGAGATTGCGGTCGCGGTCGAACCTGCGGAAGATCGCGGAGATCTTCTCGGGGCTGCCGAGCAGCTGGTCGAACAGGTAATGGCGCCATTCGCCGCCCCAGTTCACCGTGAGGGATTTCTTCGTATGGAAGTGGCCGATGAAATCGTACTGGTCGACTTTGTCCGCGCAGGTCTCGAAGAACGGCGCGACGTCGCGGCCGACGTTCCGCGTGACGGTGATGTGGTGCATGCTGCAGCGGGAGAGCGGATTGAGCCGCAGGTAATTCGCGATCTCGGCGCGCTTCCTGCGGGAGTCGGTGGTGATCTCGAGGTCGTAGGTGAACGGGATGTTTTCGAGGTACTCCGATATCTCTTCCAGCAGGTCGAGGTAGAAGATGTGGAAATGGATGAGGACCTTGCCCGGCTGTTTCATGATGCTCTCGGCGGGGGTGAGGACCTCGTACTGCGGGAACGGCGGCAGATCGCACAGGGCCCGCGTGGTGGTGTTGATGCTGGCGTAGCCGAAACGCTCGTCCGGCTCCAGATAGGTGCCCTCGGCCCATTCGTTCCACGCGTTGATGAAGATGAAGCGTTCCTGCTCGATGAATTTCCTGCGCGTGTATTTGATGATGGTCTGAAGCCAGTAGTGGTAGGATTCGAGCGCGAAATACTGCCACACGGAGTACCCGGTCTCGCGGCGGCAGGAATTGTCCCAGCCGAGCATGGCGCAGCGGTAGAACGGGTAGGGGGAGAGGTCCGCGAACGTGCGCGATCTCCAGAGGTCGGTGATGATCTTCTGGTAGTTGTAGTAGTAGCCGTCGTCCTTGTATGCCTTGAACGTGGTGGACGGGTACATCTCGAGCGTGGAGACCATGTGGGGCGGGAATTCGACTTCGCGGTCGACCTCGACGAACTTCTTGAACTCGTTGCTCTTGATGAACGTGCGGCAGGACCAGATCTGGATTTCGCCGACGCCGTTGTTGCGGCACCACAGGCGCCACGCCGCGAACGTCTTGTTCGCGTTCGGCAGGATCTTCGCGTGGTAGACCAGGATCACGGGCTTGCCGTTGCAGCGCAGATAGCGCGGATCGGTGATGTAGCGCTTCAGGTCCTTGATGAAGTTGATGTCGTTTTCTTCGGAGTAGTTCTGCTGGATCAGCACGGAATTCTGCTGGCCGTCCCAGGTCCGGGTCCAGTTCTCGTTCGCCCAGCAGAGGCAGAACGGGAAATCGACTTCGGGGTGGGCCATGAGGTTTTCGAGCGGTTTCTCCATGAGCTTCTTGCCGTCGAACCAGTAGTAGTAGAGGCAGAACGCCGAAATGCCGTGGGCTTTCGCGAGGGCAGCCTGTTTCTTCATGGTCTCCACGTCCGAGAGGTCGTAGTAGCCGATGTCGCGGTGCGGGGTGCGCGGCTGGTAATGGCCCGGGAATCTCTGCTTCGCCTTCTTCGTGTTGACCCATTCGGTGAAGCCTTCGCCCCACCATTCGTCGTTCTCGGGGAACGTGTGGAACTGCGGCAGATAGAAGGCGATGATCTGGACGTCCTGCTCCTCGGGGAGGAGGAACTTTTCGTCGTCCTCGTACTGGGACTTGTAGGTGGGGGCCTCCTCGAGGACTTCTTCCGCCTTGCCGGGCTTGTCGCCGCCGATGCCGAAGAGCTTC
>JAFYBD010000124.1 GCA_017540385.1 Lentisphaeria bacterium | reverse complement strand
GGGGTGACGGAGGTGCCGAAACCGCCGCGGGCGACGACTTCGCGCATTTCTTCGATGCAGGAGTCGTACTTGTCGAGGCAGTTGTTGTCGCGCATCATCTGGGTGTTGGCCGTGAGGGCGCCGCCGGGCATCGGGCTGAAGATGATCTCGGGGGAGACCTGCATGGACTCGGGCGGCATGAAGTACTTGCCGAGGCACTGCTTGAAGACTTTTTCGACCTTGAGGATCTTGTCCGGGTCGATGTCGAGCGTGTAGTCGGTGCCGCGGAGGCGGTGGTACATGGTGAGGATGTCGGTCTCGCAGGTGCCGCCGGAGAGCGGAGCCATGGCCAGGTCGATCACGTCCGCGCCGGCGGTGATGGCGGCCCAGTTGCAGGCCACGGCCATGCCGGCGGTGTCATGCGTGTGGAACTGGATTTCCTTCGCGCCGACGCCGTATTCCTTGTCCAGGATGGCGCGCGCGGCCTTGATCGTGTCGTACACGGTCTGCGGGGTGCTGGTGCCGGAGGCGTCCTTGAACGCGAGGCTGTCGAACGGGATGCCGCTCTTCACGATCTCTTTCAGGCGGTCTTCGTAGAACTTCGGGGTGTGGGCGTAGGATTCCTTGAGCCCGGGCGCGAGGCCCATCATGGTGATGGTGATCTGGTGCTTCAGGCCGTTGGCGGCGATGGCGCGGCCGGAGACGTCGAGGTTGCGGACGTCGTTCAGTGCGTCGAAGTTGCGGATCGTGGTGATGCCGTGCTTCTTGAAGAGTTTCGCATGGAGCTGGATGATGTCGGTGGACTGGGAGGACAGGCCGACGACGTTCACGCCGCGGGAGAGAGTCTGCAGATTCACGTCCGGACCGACCGTGGCGCGCCACTTGTCCATCATTTCGAACGCGTCTTCCTGGCAGTAGAAATACAGGGCCTGGAAGCGTGCGCCGCCGCCGATCTCGATGTAGTTGATGCCGGCCTTCACCGCCGCGTCGAGAGCGGGGAGGAAGTCGTCGGTTTTGACACGGGCGCCGAGGCAGGACTGGAATCCGTCGCGGAACGAGCAGTCCATGAATTTGATTTTTTTCATAAGGTTTTACCTTTTATTGTGTTATATATGATTTGACGATTTAATATTCAGCGGGATCACTTGCCGGCGCGGTAGAGCTTCACGGCTTCGATGGCGGCCAGGGCGCGCACGCGGTCTTCGGGAGAAAGCGCGCCGCTCTTTGCGCCGGACGCTTTTTTCTTTTTCGGGGTCGGCGGGGCGGGTTCGAGGAAGTTCGAGATGGGTGCCAGCGCTTTCGACATCACCTTCATGCACACGATCATGATGGAGAGGAAGCAGTAGACCCACAGCATTCCGAGGGCCATGGCTTCCAGGCCGTCGAGAAGCAGATTACCTACGTTCATTGAGGTTTCTCCTGTTCAGGGGTTGGTATTTGTGATTTGCGGTTGTTTTGGAACAAATACTAAATCCTATAATATATCACGGTTTACGCGATTTTTCAACTGAAAAACGCAAAAAACGCCCCCTTTTTTCCGTACAAAAAAAGCCTCCGGCCTTTCGACGGGCCGGGGGCAAAAGGACCAGTGCGTGCGCGAGCGAAGCCGCGCACTGCTGCAATGCAAGTGTCAGCTTGCCGGGTCGGTCAGCCAGAGCGTGAGCTCGAACGGCGCGGGTTCGCGCTTGCTGTTCCTGATGCCGATCTCGAAGAGGTCATGGTGGAACTGGTAATCGAACTGGCAGTGCTCGCCCTTGAGCCCGAGGTATTTCCCGGTCGAGGGCGTCAGGCTCACGTCCAGGTCGAAGGGCCGGGTCAGGTTGGTCCACGGCTTGCCGTTCACGGTCACGCCGGAGGCGAACCTGCCGTCGTACATGATGGGATTGACGCCGCTCGCGCCGCTCTCGTGCGACTGGTAGTTCAGGTAGTACAGGCGGTTCCCCTGGAGACGGAATCCGGCGTTCATGGCGACCGTGCCCCTGACGACGATCTTCCGTTCCGGCCGGAAGCCCGGGGCGGGGGCGGGTTTGGTCACCGTGTAGTCGGGGTGGTCCATGCCGTCTGTCGGCTCCTTGATGGACGAAATGACCATGGGGCCGTTCATGATGGTCGGGAATTTGCCCGGCGGGAGTCCGGCTGCGGCAGATGCGGCGTTCTCGATCTCGGTCTGTGCCGCATTAACGGGTTTGGGAGCCGGTTTTTCGGGGGCGTGCGGCCCGACGCCGATCGTGAATCTGTACTTCGACTCGCCGGCCTCGTAGTCGTTCAGGAAGACCTCGTACTGCCCGTCGTAGTTCTTGGTCGAGAAGACGGGGCCGCGGCCCTCCTTCTCCTTGATGTAGGAGTGCGAGTAATCCGGCGTGAAGTCGAGCTCGAAGGGCACGCTCACGTCCTTCCACGGCTTGCCGTTGATCGTGGCGTCCACGGGTTTGTCCGTCTTGAACATGATGTTGCACTGGTATTCGACGGTGTTCCCCTCGAAATGGATCGTCGCGGGCTTGTCGATGGTCGCCTCGAACGTGATGAAGACGTCGTTCGCGCGAAGAGCCTTCAACTCCTCCTCGATCCGTCTTACGCCGGCCAGCACGGTGTTCCTGGCTTCGGCCAGGGCTTCCTCGTCGGTCATCTGTTTCAGGACGTTCGGGGGGATCACAGGAGCCGGCGGGTTCACGGCGTCCGGGCTCCTCGGGATGTTGTCCCGCAGGACCGCGAACTTCAGATTGAACCAAAACATCGCGGGAACTGTATCGGACGAAACGATCTCTCCGAGGGTGATCTCGAAGCTGTCATCGGCCGTCGGCTGTTTCGTAAACGACCCGGCCGGGCCCTGCACGGTGACCTCCCTGCTGAAATCCGGGGCGAGGTAGAGCTCGAACGGCTTGTCGGCGACGGGCCACTGCATGCCGGCGTTCACGCTCAGTTTGTCGGGGTGGCGGTCCCCGGCAGGCCGGAACCGGACGGTGTTGCCCTCGAAGACGAACGCGTCCTTCGGGTCGAGTTTCCCCTCGACCGTGAGCGAGATGTCGCGGATTTTCGGAGCGTCGTCCGGCGGAGCGGGCGCAAGCTGCGGCGGGGGCGGTGCGAGCGACGGGCCGGAGGGGCTCGTCCGTCCCCCGCCCGTGAACGACGGGAAGGGGGATCGTTGCGCATTATCGTCCCCGAAGACCTTGTCGCCTCCGTTCCACAGGATGAACTCGAACTTCGCGGGCTGTTCGGTCTTGTTCGTCACGATCAGCTCGATCACCCCGTCGTGCTCGAAATACACGCAGTCGCAGTCGTCGCCGCGGAAGATGAGATGGGTGTTCCTGCCCGTGTCGACGATTTGCGCGGGAGAACCGGGGCCGCCGCCGCTCGATGTGGAATACCCGGTCGGCAGAGACAGGTTCGTCCAGACCTTTTCCTTCCTCCGGGTGTCGGTCAGGGTCACCCCGGACGCGAACTTGCCGTTGAACAGCACGACGGGGTCATCCGGGGCGGCACGGTTCGGGTCGGTCTCGTAGTTCTGGTAGATGAGGCTGCCATGGTCCAGGCGGAAACCGGCCTTGCGGTCGACCGTGCCGTGGACATTCACCACTGCGACGTTGATGCTGTGGCTGGGGAAGACCGGACGCGTGACGGGCGTGGCGGGGTGCATCAGCCCGTCCGTCGGGCCGTCGATAGTCGCACCGCGGGAGAGTCCGGCGAAGGGATTGAACGCGCCGGGAGTCGCGGCCGGGGTCGAAGTCGGGGTCGCGGCCCCGTTGGTCGACTCCTCGAACGCCGGGCGGCCGCTCTTCGGCGGGTTGTTCGGGTCCATGCCGGGGAACATGAAGTTCGGGATGGGCTGGGGGCCGAATCCGCCGTTCACGATCGGCATCTGCACGGGCGCCGATCCCCGCACGCTTCGCACCATCCGGCGGTCGACCTGGTCCTTCACGGCGAGGTGGACGAACTTGTAGTAGGGCTTGTCCTTGATGGCATGGTCGAGGACCAGCTCGAACTTGTCAGGTTCCGCCTCGATCGTCATCGTGGTCCGCTCCGGCATCTCCTGGCGCGGGATGAGGGACGCCTTGTCGAAATCCGGCGTAAAGTCGAGCTCGAAAGGCTTGCTCAGGTCGAGCCACGGCAGATAGTTGATCCGCACGTCGGTGGCTTCCTGCCCGTCTTCGTTCCGGTACCGGACCGTGTTCCCCTCGAACGTGAACGCATCCCGGTTGCAGAAGGAGCCGCTCAGCACGATGTCGAGTTCTTTCGGCTCGTCGGGTTGCTCCGTCGACTCGGGCAGACTCGTCGCGATCCACGCGGACCGGGTATTGGTACGCTCGATCTGGTTTTTCAGCGCGATCTTCACGTGACATTTCAAATCCAGGCTCTGATAACTCCCCACGTACAGGTCGATCCGGTCCTTGCCCGGGATCAGCATGACCGTTTTCTGCCCCTGCTTCTCCACGATCGCGGCCTTCTCGAAGTCCGGCGTGAAGCCGAGCGAGAAGGGCTTTTTCGTCATGTCCCACCGCCGTCCGTTCACCGTGACGATCATGCTGGATTTCTTCAGATAATCCTCGCGCGGCTCGTATGTGATCGTGTCACCCTCGAAGACGAAACGGCCGTTCTCCCGGATGTTCCCGTCGATGGTGATCGAGAGCTCGCCGTTCTCGTCGGGTTCCGCCACGGCATTCGGTTTCGTCCGCTTCGCGGGGCGGCTTTTGATGGTCGTGGCGATCCCGACATGGTACCAGCCGACGGACGAATCGGTGTCGTCGATCCGGACAGAGAAGGTGTCCTTGCCGGGATAGAATTTCACGCTGTTCCGCCCGAGTCTCTGCACCACCTCCGAATGTTCGAAATCCGGGACGAAGTCGAGCTCGAACGGCTCGTAGGGATCCTCCCAGGGGATGCCGTTGACCGAGAGTATGGTCGGGTATTTCCCCGAAATATGCTGATAGGTGATCAGATTCTCTTCGAATACGAACGTCCCGCTCACGTCGATGTTGCCTGCCAGATTGATCCTGACCTCGCCGTTTTCGTCGGGGACCGTGTTGAGGCCGGAATTGTCGCTTGCGGCCGTATTGCGCGGCTGGGCCTGCCGCTGCATGCTCTCGATCTCCCGGTCGGAACGCGCCAGACGCTGACGCAGCGTTTCGAGCTGCGCCTCCGACACTTCGGGCGACTTCTCGAGCGATTCGATCAGCGCCGCAAGTTCCGCACGGGTCTGCTGTTCGCGTTCGAGCGCCGTGGTCGCCGCAGCTTTTTGCGAACCCTCGGGCGTCGCCGATTGCGGGAGTTTCCCCGTCGTGTCGATCGTGACATGATAGACGCCGATGGACGCGTCGGTATCGTCGAGCACCAGAGAGAAAGACTCCGTGCCGGGGGTCAGCTCCACGCGGTTCCGACCCTGTTTCTCCACGATCGAGGCCCGCTTGAAATCCGGCGTGAATCCGAGCTCGAAAGGCTTCTTCAGATCGTCCCACGCCTTGCCGTTGATCGAGATGCCGGTCGGCTCCTCGTACGCCTCGTGACGGAACTCGACCGTGTCCCCGTGGAAGATGAACCTGTCGCGGCCGTCGATTACGCCCGACAGCTTGATCGTGCCCTCTTCGGATTGTGCGACGGAGGCCCCGGTCTGCGCGGTTGCGGCGAACGGCGCGGCCGTCGCGAACAGGACGAAGCCCAGCACGACGCCCCATAGCGTTTGGAACATGTTTCGCTTCATAGATTGCTCCTTGGTATTTCAGATGGCGGGGTATGTTGTCGGTACATTGTTTCTGATGATTAGACGTACGAAAAGCGTAAATCTTAGCGACGTTTTCCTTTTTTTCGGAAAATATAGCCCCTGTGAACACTTTTTCAACTTTTTTTGGGGGAAAACGCTTCAGCCCCTCGTTTCCGCGGCCGGACGTCAGCCGGGCACTGCTGCGTTGGCAGACTCTGTGTGGAGATAATTGAGGACATGGGGCGATTTCTGCGGCCGGGAGCTTGAAATAATCTCTTTACAGACTATATTATTGAAGTTCTTAACATCTGTCACCCCCAACCCCTGAACCATATACAGGAAACACCCCATGAAAAGAATCCTCTGCACCCTCGCACTCGCGGCAGGCCTGCTCTGGCAGGCGGACGCCCGCGAAGTCGTGAAGCTCTCCGGCCCCGGCTGGAAACTCTGGCGCGACACCGCCGCCCAGTGGCAGTCCGAACACGTCGTCGTGCCCGGCACGCCCCTCGACCAGGTCACGGTCCATCTGCCGACAGGCGGGTGGGACGCTCTCGCGAAAGCCGACCGCAAGGACGTGTCCGTCCCGGGCACCGTCGAACAGTATTTCACCGACATGTCGGCCCTGGAGAAGGACTACACGATCGACCCGAAGGAATTCTGGCAGCCGCTGCAGGGCGTTTCCTGGTGGAGCAAGGAATTCAAGGTCGACCAGGACCTGACCGGCAAGAAAGTCTTCCTGCGGTTCTGCGCGCTTCGTTTCCAGGCTGAAATCTACCTGAACCATGAGCTCGTCGCGTGCGACTCCGCCTGCGATACCGAGTTCACGGTCGACGTCACCGGCAAGCTCAAGAAGGGCGACACCGCGCGCCTCGACGTCCGCATCACCAACCCCGGCGGAGACTACGACTGGATGGACTACATCCCGTTCACGTGGAACGGCGTGAAGCTGAACAGCGGCCGCGCCGTCGGCGGCATCACCGGCCACGTCACGCTCGAGATCACCGACCCGGTCTACATCGACGACGTCTTCGTGATGAACACGCCCGACCCGAAGACGGTCGAGGTCCGCATCACCGCCGTCAACGACACCGGCGCGGACGTGGAGAAGGAATGTACCGTCATGCTCGTGCAGGACAACGTCCCGGTCATGCGCGCCGAAGTCTTCAAGCTGAAGCCCGGCGAAAACCTCATCTCCCGCAAGTTCACGTACGAGAACGCCGAGCTGTGGGACCTCGACAATCCGAACCTCTACACCATGAGCGTGAAGCTCGGCGACGAGTCCCAGGATCAGACGTTCGGGTTCCGCTGGTTCGGACCCGAGGGGATCGGCAAGGACGCGATGTTCCGTCTGAACGGCAAGCGCATCGTGCTCCGGTCCGCCATCAGCTGGGGCTGGTGGCCCGTCACCGGGACCATCCCCCTGCCCGAATACGCCGCCAAGCAGATCAAGGCCGCGAAGGACTTCGGCATGAACATGCTGAACTTCCACCGCCACATGGGCCAGAACATCGTGCTCGACGAGGCCGACAAGCAGGGCCTGCTCTACTACGCCGAACCCGGCGGATTCATCTCCGGCAGCCAGTCGCCCGAGGGCCGCGTGATCGCGAAGGAGCGCGTCCGCCGCATGGTGAAGATGTTCCGTTCGCATCCGTCCCTCTGCATCTACAACCTCATCAACGAGCTCGGTCTCGGCCGCGAACAGCATGACCAGAACTGGTATTCCAGCATGGTCTCCTTCACGCACCAGAACGACCCGTCCCGCATCGTGGTCCTCACCAGCGGCTGGAGCAAGGAAGGCATCAACGTCGAGGACTACAACAAGATGAACTGCATGCCGTTCGACGACGAAGTCCATCTGGTCGGATTCCGCGACAACCACAACGCCCCCGGCCCGCTCATCTCCTACCCCGCGAACTACTACACGAACAACACGCGCTACTGGAACTACACCCAGGACAAGGAAGAGATCATCTTCTGGGGCGAAGAGGGCGCGATCTCCACGCCGCCGCGCCTGGAGCTCATCCA
Source organism: Lentisphaeria bacterium (assembly GCA_017540385.1). Taxonomy (GTDB): domain Bacteria; phylum Verrucomicrobiota; class Lentisphaeria; order Victivallales; family UBA1829; genus UBA1732. The sequence goes on along the minus strand of JAFYBD010000124.1, from coordinate 2,305 downwards.
GGACGAACTGAAGAAGATCGGCCAGGACGGTATGGACGGCGAGGATTACAAGAACTGGTACAAGCGCATGAACAAGTACCTCGACGAGAAGGGCCTCCGCAAGGAATTCCCGACCGTCGAAGACTTCACGGTCGAGCTCGGCAAGGTCGGCATCCGCCACCAGGGCCGCCGCATTGAGATCATCCGCCTGAACAACATCACCGACGGCTACGCGATCAACGGCTGGGAGGCCATGCTCCGCGAGAACCACTCCGGCGTCGTCGACACGTTCCGCAACCCGAAGAGCGATCCGGCGATCCTGCGCGCGTACAACGCCCCGCTGAAGCTCGCGGTCCACACGGCCACGCCCACCTTCACGGTCCCGAACACCGTTTCCGCCGACATCCACATCATCAATGAAGTGGACATGAAGGGCGACTACACGCTCGTCGTGGAGTTCATCCAGGACGGCAAGACCGTCTCCACCGTCGAGAAGCCCGTGAAGGTCACCGGCGGCGACGTCTACGGCGAACTCCTCGCCGAAAACGTCTCCATCCAGGTCGACAAGCCCGGCGTCTCCCTCATCAAGGCCAGCCTGAAGGGCACCGACGCCGCCGGCGACATGGAGGTCGTGGCGGTCGACGTCTCCTCCATCAAGCTCCCCGAAGGCAAGACGTACGCCGTCTATGAGAATCCCCAGCCCCAGGGAGGCCAGCAGGGCGGCTTCGGCGGTCCCGGCAGAGGCCAGGGGCAGCAGGGCGGTTTCGGCGGCGGCAGAGGCGGCAGAGGCGGCTTCGGCGGCGGCCAGCAGGGCGCTTCGCTCACGAGCATCCTGAACGCCGCGGGCGGCAAGTTCCAGTCCTTCCAGCCCGGCAGCAATCTCAAGCCCGACGTGCTCGTCGTGACCCAGCGTTACCCCGTCCCGCAGAGGATCCAGCCGAACTCCATCGCCACCCCGGACGGAAACGCCGGGATGTTCCGCCTGACCTTCCTCGTCGACGGCGAAAAGCGCGCCGAACGCAACGTCCGCCAGCTCGAACTCTCGTTCCCCGACGGTACCACACCCGACCCGAACGTGAACATGACCGCCGGATTCACCGTCCTGCTCGAAGGACAGTTCATGCCGAACGCCGACGGCGATTACAACTTCAAGATCGAAGGCCCCACCAAGGCCGACGACCAGCTGAGTTTCAAAATCGACGGCAAGGAAGTCGAAGTCGCCGCCGACGGCACCGCCAAGGTCAGGCTCGCCAACGGCGTCCCCGCCCAGATGGCGATCTCCATGACCAAGAAGACCGCCCAGGGCATCCGCGTCCTCTGCTTCCCGCCGAACAGCAACTCCGTCGACGTGAACGCCGTGCTCGAGCTCGCAAAGAGCGGCACGCAGGTCATCATCCTGAACGACGTCTCCAACTGGGCCCCGACCATCGCCGCCGCAAACGGCAAACTCAAATACCTCGGCGACTTCCGCCTTGGCAACAACTGGGTCGGCGGGCAGTATTTCTGCAAGGATCACCCGGTCTTCGACGGATTCACCCGCGGCGCGGTCCTCGACTATCCCTTCGAGGCGGCCGTGAGCAATCCGCGCACCGCCATCATCATGGAGGGCGATGAGGAGCTCATCGCCGGCGCATGGCATTCGCTCGGCTGCCGCATGGGCACCGCCATCGGCCGCACCAAGGTCGGCTCCGGCTCCGTCTTCTACTCCACGCTCGGACTCACGAACTATAACGATCCCGCCTGCAAACGGCTGCTTTTCAACCTCATCGAGTACGCCGCCGGACGCGACCGTTCCGACATCATGGAGAAGAGCCGCAACGACTGACGGCTGCATGATGTGATTCGGGCCGGGTCGTCCGGCCCGGATCCACTCGATATTCGCGGCAGGTTTCCACCTCGGGACCTGCCGCTTTTTTGCGTTTTGGAATACGCATCGTTTCGGACTGCCGCGCCGGACGCATGCGTTAAATAACGTTCCTGCGCATGATTCCGCACGTCAATTTTAGGTTTTTAACTTTTCCGCGCTTGATTATTTCCGTTCGATGGTTATATTTTCACCAAATAGAGCCTCTCGCAAACCACAACCCCAACGAAGGAATGTAAGATGAACCGTACCCTCTCCAGAATCCTGTTCCTCGCGCTCGCCGGAGCCGGGCTCGCCCTCGCCTCCTGCCAGTCCGCCCCGATCCCGGAAGCCGACCCGGAAGCCCAGATCAAGGGCACCATGACCGTGAACACGGCCGACAAGCTGAAGATCTCCGACATCATGTTCGGCAGCGTCGTCGAGGACATCAACTACGCGGCCGACGGCGGCATCTACGCCGAG
>JAFYBD010000123.1 GCA_017540385.1 Lentisphaeria bacterium | reverse complement strand
GTTCAGGACGAGTCCGCTGAGGTTGTTCGACTGGAACGAGACCTGGGCCGATTCGACATAGACGAATCCGCCATTTTCCACGACTTTGACGGCGGAGGCGAGATTGCCGACCACGAGCACGCCGCCGATATTGACCGTGACGCCGCTCGCAGTTGCGCTGCCGTAGACCTCCACGCTGCCGCCGGAGGAGATCACGGTCTCCGATGCCGTGGCACCGCTCGACAGGGTCATGACTCCGTTGGACGAAACGATCGTCTGATTGGCGCCGGCGCCATTCTCGAGGATCAGCCTGGCATTGCCGGAAGTGCCGGAGGAGCCGCCGAGGTACGTTCTCTGGACGAATCCGCCGCTTGAGACGGTGACCCAGCCGGAACGCACCTGGATATCCCTGCCTGAGCCGTACAGCCCGATCGTGAGCAGGGCTTGGTTGGTCAGGGTCGCCTGGCTCATGACACCCCAGGAATAGGTATGGGAGCCGGTGAGAGCGCCGACGACGGACATCGAGGCGCCGCCGTCGATCCTGGGGGCGCTGACCAGGCCGGCTTCGACCGTGACGGTGGCCCAGCTTCCGATATAGGCGGACGTCATGGATCCGCCCAGCATCACGGAGACGAACGCGCTGCTTTCGATTCTGGCGCCGTAATCCGCGCCCCCGGAGCTGATGACCTCTTTCCCGCCGTAGAAGATGTGGGCATTGCGAACCAATCCCCCGGAGGAGATAATGACCATTCCATAGTTTCTGATGTCTGGTTCAGTGAGCGTCGTGCCGCTTTTGACGATTACGGTACCGGTTGAAATGATCTCTCCCATTGGAAAGCCCTTTCATGTTTTGGTTGGTATGTTGTATGAAATATGTTCGTATGTTTTGAGCTTGAATCGAGGATTGCGGACGCCTTTTCCGGCAGGGGATCAGGGTTTCCGGTTCTTCTTCCACTGCTTGTAGTCGTCGAGCTCGGACTGGAACGCCGAAACGACCAGACCGAAGACCGCGGCGTCGTCCACGAAGCCGAAGAGGATGAAGTCGGGGATCACGTCGAGGGGCGAAACGAGATACGCCATGGCGAAACCGATGGCGGCGGTGAGCTTCCACGGGACGGCGGTGTAGGTCCCGGCCCAGTAATCCTGAAGCAGCGACCAGGTGAGGCGGAAGGATTCGATCTGCTGCCCGAGGTGCGTGGACTTCTTTTCGGCGGTCTCGGCGTCTTCCCGGACCCTGTTCAGGTCGTCTTCCGTGAAGCCGTTCACGCCCTGTTCGAATGTCTGGCCGACGCGTTCCCGGTCGGTCTCGTTCAGATTGTTCATATTGTTCATATTGTCATTCCTTATCGTTTGATTCGATGGCGGTTTCGCCGGTCCTCAGCGTCTCCGGGCCTTTTTGAGGGCGGCGGAGATGGAGTCGGCTGCGGGTTCCTGCGCCGGAGCGGATTCCTGCGCGCCGGAGGGCGTTTCCTTCGGCGAAGCGGCGTCGGACGGTCCGGTGCCGGAGGCGGGTTTTTTCTGCGAGGCCTTGCGGCGTTTGCGCGGCGCTTTGCCGGTCATGGCGGATGCGGGGCCGTCGCCCGGGGCGGCTTTCTTCGGCTGTTTCGCCGGGAAAAGACGGCCGATCAGCGCGAAACGGCGTTCCGCGACTTCCAGCAGGAAGAGCACGATGGCCGCGAGACAGAAGACCGGCGTGAGCGGGAACGCGCGGAGGCGTTTCGGCAGGTCGTCCCAGGTCTCCTCGATCGCGACGCGTTCGCGGCCGCCGGACGCCCGGAGCTGGTCGGCGAGCTCGCGGCCGGATTCCTGACTTGGGACGAATTCCGGGGAGTAGGGCATTTCGACCGGGACCAGCGGATGCGGCCGGGAGCGGTCCCACTGGATGGAGCCGAGCGCGACGGTTTCGCCGGAGAGCGGGATCTCGGCGACGAGGCGGTCGGGACCGTCCCAGACGAGGGGGAAGGTCTTCGTCTCGGTCCTGCCGGAGGCTTCGCAGAAAACGGCGGTCAGGACGGGCTGGTTGCGGAATGGATCGGCGGTGCGCGCGGGGTCGAGCTCCAGCGCGGCATAATGCACGCCGTTTCGGATTTCCTGCGTGATCATGTAGTCCGCGCCCTCGTCGTCGGATGCGGAGATCCAGCTCACGAGCCCGGCGAGGAGCGGCGCTGCCCCGGGATCGTTCGCGAAGGGGCCGGTGTAACGCCCGTCGGCTTCGGCACAAAACGCCGCGGTGCGTCCGAGTCCGTACAGCCCGGTCGCGGCGATGGGCGCGCGGTCGTCGTCATCGGTGGCGAGCAGGAGGTCGCAGCCGGGGCGGAGGTAGCAGAGATTGCAGCCGTTGAAGTCGTACGCCCTGGAGAACTTCGCCGCGCCGGGGATGGACGCGGCGGCCGGGGCGAGCAGGGCGCGGACCGGGTCGGTCAGGAACGTGCTGCGGACCGTCACGAAGGTGTCCTCGGCGAAGATGCGCGGGAGCTCCTCGGCGCGGTCGGTGAAATACGACAGGCCGCGGCCGCGTTTGGCCACGTCCATCAGGAAGACGGCGTCGGAATCGGACTTGGTGCCGAGCCCGACC
>JAFYBD010000122.1 GCA_017540385.1 Lentisphaeria bacterium | reverse complement strand
TCCGTTCGCTCTGAACTGACCGACGCCTCCTCCCCATCGCCGGTGCGGTCGTGCCATCATCTCCACTCGCGCACACACAGTGCGCGCAGACGGCGCGGTTGATTCTACACCCGGGACTCGAACCCGATCCTCGGGTCGGCCAGCACGTACAGGATGTCCGACAGCAGGATGCCGCCCAGCGTGAGGAAGCCGCTGAACGCGAAGAGCGCCATCATGAGCGGGATGTCGCGGCTGCTGAGCGCGAGCATGGAGAGCGCACCCATGCCCGGGATGTTGAAGATGTATTCGATCAGGATGCTGCCGGACACCAGCCCGGGCAGGATGCCGGCGAACAGCGTGATCATGATGATGAGGGCGTTTCGGAACGCGTGAACGTAGATGACCTCTTTTTCGGCGAGTCCCTTCGCCCGGGCAGTGCGGATGTATTCCTGCCGGATCACGTCCAGCATCCCGGCGCGGGTGAAACGCGCGATGCCGGCGAACGAGGCGTAGCTGAGGCAGAAGACGGGCAGGACGTAGTGCAGCGACGTCTCCCACAGGATCCTCCACGAGCTCATCCCCGGCGCGATGTCGGGCGTGAGCCCCTTCAGCGGAAAATACGGCATCATGCCGCCCACGCAGAACGCCGCCTGGAGCATCAGCGCCACCCACAGGACCGGCAGAGAGTACAGGAAGAACAGGAACAGCGTGGTCGTCTTGTCGAACACGGTATCGTGTTTCACGGCGGTCTTCACGCCGACCGGGATCGACAGCAGGTAGGTGACCAGGATCGCGAAGAAATTGAGCTTGATCGTGACCGGGAGACGTTCGAGGATGAGCTCCGTCACCGGCCGCCCCTTGTCGACCGCGACCGACGAGCCGAAATCGCCCCGGAACGCGTCCTTCATCCACAGGGCGAACCCCACGACGATCGGCTTGTCCAGGTGGAGTTTCTTCACGATGATCTCGTTGCGCCCCAGATCGGTCTTGTCGCTGGACATGCTCCCGGCCGCGTTCTTGCCGCCGCCCTCGGCGGAGAGGAACGTGCTTTTCGAGGGGTCGCCGGGGGCCAGCCGCATGAGCGCGTAGCTCGCCAGCAGGATCACGAACAGCGTGAATGCGCCGAGCGCGAGACGTTTGATGAGATATGTCCAGAACTGCCCCTTCATGGGCGGGAGACCTCTGCTGATTGCGTGGTTGGCGAGTTGAAAAACATCCGGATTTAAAAATGTATCCCGCTTTTACGGGAATTCAAACCGCGCGCCGAAAAAACGTCCAAAATACTCGGTTTTTCCGTTCCGAGCCCGGTTTCACGCTTGATTTTCCGACCGGAGCGATGTATTATGTATGTATCATTTCACCAGACAAGCCAAAGCCGGGACCATGATATTCTTTCTGCTCGCGACCATTCTTTTCCTGCTGGCGTTCGTGTTCCTGATCTTCTCGCACGAACACCTGAAAAAGCGGATTCGCAGGATCTCCGCGGAGACCCGGGACGATCCAGCTCCGCGCGAACTGGACTATCCTTTTTTCCGCATGACCTCCCCTCCGCCTGTTTCCGCGCCGTGGAAACGCTTCAGCCGCATCGAGACGCAGATCGCCGACCGGGACGATTTCATCCGCGGGACCGCGCCGGGGCTGTTCGACCGGTTCGTCCTGCAGGAACAGATCCTGAGGCTGATGCTGGGGGCGTCGACGATCCTCGTGACGCTGGACGCGGTCCTGCTCGCGATCAAGCTGATCCGCCGCTGGGGGTAAACAGGCCGCTCAAACGGGAGCGACCGCCTGTAGTCCCTTGAGGTAACGCCCCTCCGGGAACGAGGTCAGGACCGGATGGTCCGGCCCCTGCGAGAGCCACCGCACGATCCGAAGCGGACGCCGCGCATCCGACGCAGCCGAATCCACGATCTTCGCGAAGAGGTCGTCGTCGATCGCCCCGGAGCACGAGAACGTGAAGAGCTGTCCGCCGGGATTCAGGAGTTTCACCGCCAGCAGATTCACGTCCTTGTACGCCCGCGCGGCACGTTCCTTCTGCGACGCGGTCTCGGCGAATTTCGGCGGGTCCAGCACGATGAGGTCGAAGCTCTTCCGGGAATCGCGGCAGCTCCGCAGGAACTGGAACACGTCGGCTTCCTTCGTCTCGAACGCATCGTCGGAGAAGCCGTTCCGGGCGGCGTTCCCCCGCGCCAGCGCGAGCGCGCCCTCGGACGAATCCACGTTCAGGACGTGTTTCGCGCCGCCCTTCAGCGCGGCCAGTCCGAATCCGCCGGTGTAGGAGAAACAGTTCAGCACGCTTTCCGCTCCGGCGGCGCACTCCGCCACCAGACGGCGGTTATCGCGCTGATCGAGGTAGAACCCGGTCTTGTGGCCGCCCCGGTAATCCGCGCGGTACAGCAGGCCGTTCTCCTCGAACTCCAGCACGTCGGGGAGTTCCGCCCCGGCGAGGTGCCCGGTGCGCGCAGGCAATCCGTCCTTCGTGCGGCTGTCGACGTCGGACCGCTCGTACACGCCTTTCACATAGTCGAGCAGGATACGCCCGACGAGCTCGCGGTGACGTTCCATTCCGGCCCCGGTGATCTGGCAGACGGCGTATTCGCCGTAGACGTCGGCGACGAGCCCCGGGAGGCCGTCCGACTCCGCGCAGATCAGGCGGTATGCCTGCGGCAGTTTTCCGTGGAAGACCGTCCGGCGGAGCGCCAGCGCGGACGCGATCCGGCTGCGGAAAAACGCCTCGTCGACGGGTTCGGATTCGGTGAAGTTCCAGAGTTTGACCGGGATGTGCGATTCGGGAGCGTACGCGCCGTGGGCGAGGAAGGTGCCGTCGGCGCTCCGCACGGCGACCGTCTCGCCACATTCGGGCGCGCCGTCGACCCGGCGGATGGCCCCGGAGAAAATCCAGGGATGACGCCGCAGGACGGATTTCTCACGGCCTTCTTTCAGGTAGATGGAGTGCATGGGACCTCGGTCGCGTTGAGGATGAAAAAGGTGTGGTCGGAAAAAAGGCGGTCCCGCTGAGGAGACCGCATTGTCCGTATGACTCAGTAACGGATCAGCATGGCGCCCCAGGCGAGGCCGCCGCCGAAGGTGGTGAACAGCACGAGATCGCCGCGTTTGAGACGGCCGGTGCGGCAGGCTTCGTCGAGCGCGAGCCCGATGGACGCGGAACTGGTGTTCCCGTAGCGCTGGATATTGCAGTACACGCGGTCGTCCCCGACGCCGAGGCGTTTCGCCACGGCCTGAATGATTCGCAGGTTCGCCTGATGCGGGATGACCAGCGCGATCTGATCGGTCGTGACTCCGGCCTTCGCGAGGACTTCCTCGCTGGCGGAGACCATGGCGTTCACGGCGAGCTTGAAGGTCTCGCGGCCCTCCATGTAGATGAAGTGCTTGTGGTTCCGCACGGATTCCTCGCTGGCGGGCATGAAGCTGCCGCCTGCCGGGATCTGGAGCACGTCGGTGTAGCCGCCGTCGGCGAAGAGCCGGCTCGTGAGCAGGCAGTCGGGCGTGTCCGTGCCGTCGTTCTCCAGCAGCACGCAGCCCGCGCCGTCGCCGAACAGGATGCAGGTATTGCGGTCGGTCCAGTCCACGATCACGGAGAGCTTGTCGGAGCCGCAGATGAGCACGCGGCGGTATTTCTCGGGGAACGCCTTCATCATGGAGAATCCGGTCTCCATGGCGGAGACGAATCCGGCGCAGGCGGCGGAGAGGTCGAAGCAGAACGCCTTCTTGCACTGGAAATGATGCTGGATGAGAGCGGCGGTGTTCGGGAAGATGTGGTCGGGGGTGATGGTCGCCAGGACGATGGCGTCGAGGTCCTGCCCCTCGATCCCTGACTGCGCCAGGGCGCGTTCGACGGCCTGAATGGCCATGGTGGAGGACGTCTCGTCGGCTCCGGCGATGCGGCGTTCTTCGATGCCGGTCCGGGTACGGATCCACTCGTCGTTCGTGTCGACGAGCTTCTCCAAGTCTGCGTTCGTCCGTATGGTTGCGGGCACATAGGAGCCTGTTCCAACGATTCGAATACCCATATTGTCATCCTTCGCTGACCTCGGGCTCGTCCTGCCGTCGGCCGTATGTTGTTTCCTTGAAACGGGGGCCAGCTCCGACCGTCGAGTCTCACCATGAACCGGAGCTGAATCGAACATGATTTTTCTTAATATACCACAGGATTTGCGGAATGTCAAGCAGTTTCCGGCGGCGGGGACGAAACAATCTCCCGCGAGGGAGCTTTTTGGCGATTTTTGCCGTTTTTTCGGGTAAACCGCTTGACAAACCGGATTAAAGAAGTATTTTACTAGTAATTGAGTCACCCCACACCCCCCATTCTCAACAAATCCAGTTTTCAGGAGTACCACATGAAACGTTCTTTATTTGCTGCCCTCGCGGCAGGCGCTTTCCTCGCGCTGTCGGCGGCGCAGGTCACTGCTCAGGACGATGCAGACCAGTTCAAAAACCTGAAACCCGCCAAGTACATCTTCCTCTTCATCGGCGACGGCATGTCCCTGCCGCAGCGCATGCTGGCGGAGGAGTTCAGCCAGTCCACCACGGGCAAGGGCCTCACCATCAACTCCATGCCGGTGCAGGGCTATTCCAAGACCAGCTCGCTCACCAATTTCATCACCGACTCCGCCGCCAGCGGAACCGCCATCGCCTGCGGCGAGAAGACCAACAACGGCCGCATCGGCATGGACGGCGAGGGCAAGCGCAAGCTCGAATCCGTCGCGGAAGTCGCCAAGAAGAACGGACGCTCCATCGGCATCCTCACCAGCATCACCATCAACCACGCCACCCCGGCGTCGTTCTACGCGCACAATGTCAGCCGCGACAACTACTATGACATCGGGCTCGACCTCGTGAACTCCGGGTTCGATTACTTCGGCGGCGGCGGCCTGCAGGGCAACCGCAACGGCGACAACGACATCTACAAGATCGCCGAACAAAAGGGCTACACCGTGGCGTATAGCGCCGAGGTCCCGAAAGTCGACCTGAGAAAGGCCGACAAGCTCTTCGTCCGCGGCCACAACGGCCAGCTCCCGTACGCCATCGACAAGCCCGCCGACGAGTGGGGCCTCGCCGAATACACCCAGCAGTGCATCGACTTCCTCATGCTGAAGAACAAGCCGTTCTTCGTCATGGTCGAAGGCGGCAACATCGACCACCACGGACACGCCAACGACGCCGGCGCCAGCCTCCGCGAGACCATGGAGATGGACCGCGCCGTGACCGTCATCATGGACTTCGCGAAGAAGCATCCGAACGACACCCTCGTCGTCGTCACCGGTGACCACGAGACCGGCGGTCTGACCCTCGGCTTCGCGAACACCGAATACGAATCCTCCATCTACCTCCTCGCCAACCAGAAGTGCTCCGTCGACGAATTCAAGAGCAGAGTCAACCGTTTCGCCGACAGCATCCTCGGTCCCCGTCGCTTCGGCCCTCCCGGCAGAAACAACGACAACCAGAACCAGGCCAACGCGGAAGAGAAGACCATCAAGTTCGACGACATCAAGCCGCTCATCACCGAGAACTTCGGCCTGATCTTCGACAAGTACCCCGGAGCCAAACAGCCCGAAGGCGCGGCCAGTGCCAATGAAGCCAAGCCCGCCGAGCAGACCAAGGTCATCCTCCGTACCAAGGACAATGAAGCCCGCCGCAAACTCACCCTCGTCCTCTCCAAGTCCGAACAGGACCGCATCGAGGATGCGTTCAACCGCCAGTTCCCGAACGGCAAGCGCGCAGGCGGTTTCGGCGGCGGCGGCGACGCCGTGGCGAACACCGTCGTGGCGATCTTCGACAACAAGTGCTCCGTCGGCTGGACCAGCGGCGCCCATACCGCCCTCCCCGTCGACACCAGCGCCTACGGCGTGAATTCCAACCTCTTCACCGGCATGTACGAAAACTCCGAAATCGCCAAGAAGCTGAAGGCTATCGTCTCCGTCCCCGTGAAGTAAGCTGATTTCACACCCCATTTTCCCATGTTCAAGCATTGGAAAATATCCAGACGCGACGCAGTCATGGTGGTCTTTTTCCTCCTTGCCTGCGTCGCTCTGTGGTTTCTTGACGTCCTCCACCAGGCCGCGCCCCCGGAGGGAGTCAAGTGCAAAGCCCGCGTCCTCTCCGTCGACAACTCCAACATCTTCACCATCGGACTGCTGCGCAAAGGCGAACAGCATGTCCGCCTGAGAATCCTGGAAGGGCCGTACAAGGGACGCGAGTTCAACGGCACGAACATCATCCGCGCGAACATGGAGCTCGACAAGGTGTTCGAGCCCGGCGACCTCGCGCTCGCTGCCATCCCGTACGGCGTCGACGAATCCTTCACGGTCGTCGCGCAGGACCACTACCGCATCGGGAACGCCCTCCTGCTCTTCGGGCTCTTCTCGCTGCTTCTGCTCGTCTTCGGCGGCATCACCGGGTTCAACGCCCTGCTGTCGTTCGTCTTCAGTTGCCTGGTCATCTGGAAACTCGTGATCCCGCTCGCGCTGAAGGGCGGAAACGTGCTCGTCATCACGTTCGCGGCGGTCACGCTGCTGAGCGCGGTCATCATCTTCCTGGTCGCGGGAATGACCCGCAAGGGGGTGACGGCGTTCTTCGGCGCGATCCTGGGCGTGCTCGCGAGCTGCCTCATGGCGTACGTCTTCACGAAGCTCTTCAAGATCAACGGCGGCATGATGCCGTACGCCCAGACGCTCCTGTACTCCGGCTACGAATTCCTCAGCCTGCCGGACATCTACATCGGCGCGATCTTCCTCTCCAGCTCCGGAGCCGTCATGGACCTCGCGATGGACGTGGCCGCAGGCATGGTCGAAATCCTCCAGAAACGCCCCGACATCCAGCGGCACGAACTCATCGGGTCCGGCCTGAACATCGGCCGCAGCGTGGTCGGCACCATGACCACGACCCTGCTGCTGGCGTATTCCGGCGGCTACCTCACGCTCATGATGACGTTCGCCGCCCAGGGAGTCGGCCCGCTCGACTTCATCAACAATCCCTACGTCGCCTCCGAAGCGGTGAAGACGCTCGTCGGCAGCTTCGGACTCGTGCTCGTCGCGCCCTTCACGGCATTCGTCGGCGGATTCATCCTCCTCCGCGCAAAAAAGCCCGCGGAAGCCACCGCCCCGACCGAGGAACCCGCAAAACAGGACGACGCCGCGGTCTGACGCATCGCATCGGCCGTCCGCCCGCTCTTTTTTCCGTCTGAATCTTTTCCGCATCTTTTCGCATCGTTGCGTGCAATTTTCGGACCGTGGCGCCGTTATTTTCCATGAAAACGCCGGAAAACACGAAAAAAAAACTGATTTCCGGTTGTTTTCTGCTGTTTCTGGGTTATATTTTTTCTTTTACAAAGGAATCACGCCATGCCAGACAACAAAATCCTCATCTACGACTCCACGCTTCGCGATGGCGCCCAGGGAGAACATGTCTCGTTCTCCAAGGACGACAAACTGCGCATCGCC
>JAFYBD010000121.1 GCA_017540385.1 Lentisphaeria bacterium | reverse complement strand
CTTGCCTGTTTCCTCGCCGACCTCGATCATACTGATGACCATGTCGGGGAATATCTTGGTGGCGGAGAGCGGGGGCGCCATCGGTTCGCCTTCCTTCACGGCGTCGTGCACCTGCTGGACGGCCTTCGAGACGAGCTCGTTGCCTGCGGTGTCGCGGACGATCTGAAGGGCGTTCAGGACCGGGACGCCGGAGCCCATGAGGGTGCCGAGCGTGCGGGAGAACTTCGAGATGGCGTCGCGGGAGATGAGCAGGCCGATGACGGGGGCGGTGTAGATGCCCGTGTCGAAGTAGAACCTGCCTTTCTCCGTTTTGAGGATGAACTTCATGGCGATGACGATGATGACCACGAGGATGATGGCGATCACGATGTTATGCTGGAGCCAGGAGCTGATGCTCATGACCACCTGGGTGATGGCGGGCAGCTTGGCGCCGTCGAGCATTTCCGTGAACATGACCTCGAATTTCGGGACGATGAAGATCATGAGGAAGATGGTGATGCCGATGGCGATCGTGAGCACGATTGCCGGGTAGACCATGGCGGACTTGACCTTGCCGGCGATCTTGGCGGCTTTTTCGCGGAAGCCTGCCAGACGGGTCAGGATCAGTTCGAGCTTACCGGCGGCCTCGCCTGCTCGGATCATGTTCAGATACAGCTTGTCGAACGATTTCGGGTGCTGTGCGAGGGCTTCGGAGAAGGTGGAGCCGCCCTCGACCGAGGTGGCGACCTTTCCGATGACGGTCTTCACGGCGGGGTTTTTCGCCTGTTTTTCGAGCGTCTTGAGGGAACGGATCAGGGGCAGACCGGCGTCGAGCAGGATGGCGAGCTGACGCGTGAAGACCGTGAGGTCCTTGCTCTTGATGACCATCGGGCCGAGGGAGAGGTTGATCTGCTTGGATGCCATCCCGCCTTTTGCCTTGGCTTTCTTGACCTTGGCGACTTTTTCCAGGGGCTTGATGGAGGTGGGGAACATCCCCTGTTCTTTCAGAAAGTTTGCGACCGCCTCTTCGTTCGCGGCGTCGTGCTGGCCTTTCTGCTCCTTGCCCGCGGCGTCCATCGCGGTGTATTGGAAAATCGGCATTGTGTGAACTCCAAATTATGTGAGAGGGAATTGTGAGCTTGAATCAGATATTGGTGCCCGCGAGGGTCTGGACGATGCCTTCGGGGTCCTGCGCCTTCGTGATGACTTCGCCGTAGGAGACCATGCCCTTGCGGTACAGGTCCACGAGGTGGGAGTCGAGCGTGTTCATGCCGTACTTCGCGCCGGTCTGGATGTCCGAGGTGATTCGGAACGTCTTGCCGTCGCGGATGAGGGCCTGAATGGAGGGCGTGGAGATCATGATCTCGAACGCGGCCACGCGGCCGGGCTTGTCGATGCGGGGCAGGAGCACCTGGGAGACGACGGCGACGAGACCGGCGGCCAGCTGCGTGCGGATCTGCGGCTGCTGGTTGGTCGGGAAGGCGTCGACGATACGGTCGACGGTGGGCGCGGCGCCGGTGGTGTGCAGGGTGCCGAAGACCAGGTGACCGGTTTCGGCGGCCGTTACGGCGGCTTCGATGGTGACCAGGTCGCGCAATTCGCCGACGAGGATGATGTCGGGGTCCTGACGGAGTGCGCGGCGGAGGGCTTCGGAGAAGCTCGGGACGTCCGCGCCGACTTCACGCTGGATCACCACGCTCTTCTTGTGGTGGTGGTAGAATTCGATGGGGTCCTCGACCGTGATGATGTGCACGGCGCGTTCCTCGTTGATGACGTTGATCATGGAGGCGAGGGTGGTGGACTTGCCGGAACCGGTCGGGCCGGTCACGAGGATCATACCGCGGGGACGGTAGAGCAGGTCCTTGATGCTCGGCGGGAGCCCGATCTTGTCCAGCGACATCATCTCGTTCGGGATCTGACGGAGCACGGCTCCGACGCAGCCTTTCTGCTTGAACGCGCTGACTCGGAAACGCGCGCGGTCGCCGAACGCGAAACCGAAGTCCGCGCCGCCGTCTTCGGCGAGCTGCTGGAGGTGGCGGGGGGAGGCGATCGATTTGACCAGCGCTTCCGTGTCTTCCGGCTGGAGAACCGGGAGGTCGAGCTGGGTCATTTCACCGTGGAGGCGGATCACGGGCGCTACGCCGACTTCGAGATGCAGGTCGCTGCAGCCTTCGGTGACGACGAGGTCCAGTAGTTCATCCATTTCAACCATGTTGGGGCCCTTTATGCTGAATTAAGTGTATTTGAGAACTTCTTCCATCGTGGTTTCGCCGTTCAGGATGGCGCGGACGCCGTCCTCGCGCATGGTCTGCATGCCCAGTTCGCGCGCCTTGTCGCGGATGACGACGGCGGGAGCGGATTCGAGGATCAGGGAGGCGATCTTGCTGCTCATGCAGAGCAGTTCGGTGATGGCTTTGCGTCCCTTGTACCCGGTGTTGTTGCAGTTCAGGCAGCCTTTGCCGTAGTAGAACTTGTTGTCGCCGATGTCCTTCCGCTGGAGCCCGAGGAGCGCGAGGTCTTCGTCTGTGGGGACGAACGAGGTGCGGCAGTGCGGGCAGATGCGGCGGAGGAGTCGCTGACCGAGGATGGCGATGAGCGAAGCAGTGATGAGGAAGGGCTGCACGCCCATATCGATCAGACGGGTGACTGCGCCGGCGGCGTCGTTGGTGTGGAGCGTGGTGAAGACCAGGTGTCCCGTGAGGGATGCCTGAACGGCCATTTCGGCGGTCTCGATATCGCGCGTTTCACCGAGCATGATGATGTCGGGGTCCTGACGGAGGAATGCGCGGAGCGCTCTTCCGAACGTCATGCCGATGGCGTCGTTGATGGGGAGCTGGACGATGCCCTCGAGGTCGTATTCCACGGGGTCCTCGGCGGTGAGGATCTTGTCCTCGACCTTGTTGATCTCCTTCAGTGCGGAGTACAGCGTGGTCGTCTTGCCGGAACCGGTCGGGCCGGTGATGATGAAGATGCCGTTCGGCATGGCGATGATCTCGCGGATGCGCTTCAGCGTGTCTTCGTTGATGCCGAGCACGTCGAGGTCGAGGTTCACGACGGAGCGGTCGAGCACACGGAGCACCACGGATTCGCCGTGGGAGGTGGGCAGGGTGGACACACGGAGGTCGATGGGCTTGCCGGCGATCTTCAGCTGGATACGGCCGTCCTGAGGCTTGCGGCGCTCGGAGATGTTCAGGCCGGAGAGGATTTTCACGCGGCTGATGACGGGGATGGCCAGACTGCGCGGCGGCGGGGCCATTTCGTAGAGCGCGCCGTCGATGCGGTAGCGGATCTTGAATTCGTGTTCGAACGGCTCGAAGTGGATGTCGGAGGCTTTGTCGCGGATGGCCTGGTAGAGGACCGCGTCCACGAACTTGATGATCGGGGCCTTGTTCGCGTCTTCCTCGGCGTTGGCGTAGGCGTAGTCGGACCCCTCCGTGGCGTCCATTTCGGAGAGCAGGTCGTGGACGTTGTTGATGTCCACGGGGTAGTATTTGTCGATGAAGCGGTCGATCTGCTTCTCCTCGGCCAGGACGATCATCACGTCCTTCCCGAGCACGAACCGCATTTCGTCGGCGATCTGGTAGTTCAGGGGATTGCGGACCGCGAGCGTGACGGTGGTGTCGTCGGCGTCGATGGGGACCACGCCGAGCATGCGGACGTTGTCGCCGTCGACGAGGTCGATGACCTCCTTCGGCACTTCGAGTACGGAGAGGTCGACGACGGTTGTGCCGAGGCTTTCGGCGATGTAGTTCAGGATTTCGGCCTCGGACAGGATCTGGAAGTCGACGAGGATCTGCTGGAGCGGTTTCCCCGTGCGTTCGTATTCCTCTTCGGCTTCCTTCATGTTCTGTTCGGAACATGCGTTCGCGTTCAGGAGGATGTCTTTCAGTGTTTGGTTTTCGGAATCAAGCATGATATGGGAATCCTGTGTGGGGTTGTTACTCTTCGTCGCCGACCGTGACGGCGAGCACTTCGCTCACGGTGGTGGTGCCTGCGGCGGCCTTGCGGAGGCCGTCTTCGCGGAGGGTTCTCATGCCGCTCTGACGTGCCGCGGCGCGGAGTTTCGCGGAGCTTTCCTTGGAGTAGATGAGATACTGCATGTCCTCGGTGATGAGGAAGATCTCGTAGATGCCCATACGACCCTTGTACCCGGTGCCGCCGCAGGCGGGGCATCCGCGTCCGTGGAGCAGGTTTGCGGAATCGAGGTAATCCTTGTCGAGGTGGAGCAGGCGGATTTCGTCCGGGGTGGGCTTGTAGGGCTCGGCGCACTTCTTGCAGACGCGGCGCACGAGTCGCTGTGCCATGATGGCGCGCACGGAGGAGGCCACGAGGAAGGGCTTCACGCCCATATCGATGAGTCGTGTGACGGAGCTCGGCGCGTCGTTGGTGTGCAGGGTGCTGAACACCAAGTGACCGGTGAGGGAGGCGTTGATGGCGATGTCGGCG
>JAFYBD010000010.1 GCA_017540385.1 Lentisphaeria bacterium | reverse complement strand
TGACCTGGCCCTCGAACTGGAACACCGAGCCGTAGACGTTCGGTTTGCCGAGCAGGACGCACGCGTCGTTCACCAGGTAGCGGGTCGGATAGTTGTCCGTGCCGTCCGCCACCACGTCGTATTCGCGGATGATGTCCAGCGCGTTTTCGCTGGAGAGCGGTTCGTTGTCGGTGACCACGTTCCCCAGCGGGTTCCGGGCGCGGATGCGGTCGCGTGCGGAGGCGACCTTCGGACGGTCCACGTCGCGCGTGCCGTGAATGATCTGGCGGTGGAGGTTCGAGACGTCCACGGTGTCGAAGTCCACGAGCCCGATCGTGCCGACGCCCGCCGCGGCCAGGTAGAGCGCGAGCGGAGCGCCCAGGCCGCCGGTCCCGACGATCAGGACCTTCGCCCCCTTGATCTTCTGCTGTCCCTCGATGCCGATTTCGGAGAGGATGAGCTGGCGGCTGTAGCGCGTCAGGTCGTCGTGGTTCAGCTCCTTCTGCCAGCGGTCCTCGGGGACTACGCTTGGTATGACTTCACGCATGGATCAGCATCCTCCGGCGATGGCGGGCACGATCATCACCGTCGCGCCTGCCGCGAGCGGCGTGTCGAGGCCGTTCACTTTCTTGATGTTGGTACCGTCGACGAAGACGTTCACGAATCCGCGCAGGGCCGTGTCGTTCTCGTAGATCTGGCGTTTCAGGTCAGGATACTGCGCGGTGAGGTTGGCGAGGGCTTCTCCCACGGTCGAGCCTTCCGTTTCGACTTCGGACTTGCGGTCCACGAAGGACCTCAATGCGGTCGGGATAAGAATTGTCACGCTCATGTTACGCTCTCCTTATGGTTACGGTTCGATTTCATATGGTTCAGGGTCGAATGTTTCGCGGCTGACACGCAGACGCCAGCTGGTCATCAGCTCCGGTCTGCCCTCGGCCACACGCAGGATGATGTAGGAATAGAACGGCAGCGCATGGTCGCGGTCGTAGTCCGACGGCCTTGCGGGATGGTCCGGGTGGGAATGGTAGAATCCGACGATCTCAAGTCCGAGCCGCCGCGCCTCAAATTCCGCCTGCATCATCTCCTCGGCCGTGATCAGGAACCTGTGGTACTGTTCGCCGTCTTCACGCGCGTTCACGATCGGCCGCAGCGACTTCACCACGTGGTCGTCGCCGTCTTCGCTCCCGAAGAGGATGCCGCAACATTCGTTCGGATACGCGTCGGTTCCGGCCTGCCGGATGGCTTCTTCGATCTGTCTGGTCAGTTTCAGCATGGTCACTCCTCCCAGAATTCTTCCGAAAGATACCGGTTCCCGTTGTCGCAGAGGACCGTGACGATCACCGAGCCCGGGGGCAGGGTCTTCGCCAGCTTCAGCGCGGCCGCGACGTTCGCGCCGGAGCTGATCCCGACCAGGACCGCTTCCTCGCGGACCAGACGGCGTGTCATCGCGTATGCTTCGTCCGTGGAGACTTCCAGTTTGATGTCCGCGATCGAATCGTCGAAGATACCGGGCTTGATGGTCGACTCCATGTGCTTCATGCCCTCGAGGCCGTGGAACGGCGAATCCGGCTGCATCAGCACGGATTTGATCTCCGGGTTCAGGTGTTTCAGCCCGCGGCTCGTGCCCATGAACGTACCCGAGGTGCCGGTCCCGGCCACGAAGTGCGTCACACGGTGTGCCGTCTGTTCCCAGATCTCGACCGCCGTCCCCTCGAAATGCGCTTTCCAGTTCGCGTCGTTGTTGTACTGGTCGGGGTAGAAATATTGTTCGGGATGCTCGGCGACCAGCCGTCTGCATTCGTTGTACGCGCCGTCCGAACTCTCCAGCGGGTCGGTCTCGATGATCTCCGCGCCGTACAGCCGCATCAGTTTCTTGCGTTCCTCGGTCGCGTTCGCAGGCAGGCACAGCGCGACCTTGTATCCCAGTGCGGCACCCAGCGCGGCGTACGCGATGCCCGTGTTGCCGCTCGTCGCGTCGATGATCGTCTTGTCGTGCGTGAGCGCGCCGCATGCGATCCCGTCCAGGATCATGGCTTTCGCCGCACGGTCTTTCACGGAGCCGGTGGGGTTGAAATACTCCGCCTTCGCATACAGCTCCACGCCGTTCAGCTCGCGCTCGATCGAGGGCAGACGCAGCAAAGGAGTCCCTCCAACCATGTCAAATACTGTTTGTCCCGACTTCATGTCGCACCTGCTCCTGACTAAACACGACCGACACGGTTGTGTATTGGTTCAACAAAAAAAGGAACTGAGTTCCAGAGGTAACGACAAATAATATACTACAAGGAATTTCTTTTGTCAAGCAAAAAGCAAACAAAAATAGTAGATTTTCTTAAAAAAGTTGTTTCCCGCCTCAAAAACGGCTGGCCTTCACTCGTCTGCGCGCGCCGCGGATAAACGGAAGTGTTCGCGGATACCGTCTGAATCGGTCCGTCACGCCCGAAAAGTGATTTTGTTTCCTTTTTCTCTTGAAATCTTCCCGAATAAAACTATATTAATTCAGTCGGCTATTATGCCGTATCTTTTCAACAAAACAGGAGGTTGTTATGCTGTTCCGTAAATTGATCGCCGTCGCGTTCGCCGCTTTCGCGGTCCTCAGCTCGTTTGCCGCCGATGCGCCCGAAAAGATATCCGTCGAGCCGGAGCGCATTCTCGTTGCGTATTATTCCTGGAGCGAATCCGGCAATACGAAATACATTGCGGAACTGATCCGGAAACACACCAACGGCGAACTGCTTGAGATCAAGCCGAAGAACGCCTATCCGAAGGACTACAACGCATGTCTGGCGCAGGCGCAGAAGGAAATCCAGAGCGGCGTCCGCGTCGAGCTCGCGAACGAACCCGTCGACTTCAAGAAGTATGACGTCATCTTCATCGGCTCCCCGAACTGGTTCGGTACGATCGCGCCTCCGGCGGCGAGTTTCCTCGCCTCAGCCGACCTCGCGGGCAAGACCGTGATCCCGTTCTTCACCTACGGCAGCGGCGGCATGCAGAACTGCGAACGCGATGCGAAAAAGCTCGCGGAAAAAGCCAAAGCCGTGCTTCCTGCGAAAGCATTCCGCGGGGCATCCGTCCGCGAGGCGGACAGGGAGAAGGAGATCACCGACTGGATCAAATCCATGGTCCTGCCCAAATTTCACGATGTCGTAAAAAAAGCCGGATTCTACGATTACAAGCTCAAATCGTGGGACGGCAAAGAAGTCAAGACCTCCGATTTCAAGGGCAAGGTCGTGCTCGTGGTGAACACCGCCACGCGCTGCGGATTCACGCCGCAGTACGAACGCCTCGAAAAGCTGTATAAGGAATATCACGACAAAGGCTTCGAGCTCATCGACATCCCCTGCAACCAGTTCGGCTCGCAGGCGCCCGGCAGCGACGAGGAGATCAACACGTTCTGCACCTCGCGCTACAGCACCACGTTCCCGCGGATGACGAAGTGCGACGTGAACGGCGCCAATCAAATCGGGCTTTACAAGTTCCTGAAGGAGGAAACGAACAAGGCGGACATCCGCTGGAACTTCACGAAATTCCTTGTGGACCGCGACGGCAAGGTCGTGAAGCGTTTTGAGTCCGGCGACAGTCTGGACGAGCTCGAAAAGCTCATCAAGTCCCTTCTGGAGCAGCCGAAAAAGTAAAGGGTATCTCTAAAAATTCGATCGGATGGATTTTCAGCGAATGGGCAAAAAGACCAATGCAGGAAGATTTGAGCGTGGCTACCTGAAGGTAACCACCGAAAATCTTACCAGTTGGACTTTGTCCAGACGCGAAAAGCCGCC
>JAFYBD010000120.1 GCA_017540385.1 Lentisphaeria bacterium | reverse complement strand
CTCGCCTCCAAGATGACCCACATCTCCACCGGCGGCGGCGCTTCCCTCGAGGTGCTCGAAGGCAAGGATCTCCCCGTCGTCGTGGCTCTCTCCGACAAGTAATCACCTCGCGGACACGTCCGGCGGCTCCCCTCGGGCTTTCGTCGGACGCCCGCACCACTCCACCACAGGAAATCTGCTACTATGGCACGCAAAATCTTCATCGCGGGCAACTGGAAGATGAACAAGACCGCCGCGGAAACCGCCGAGCTCGCCTCCGCTCTGAAGGCCTCCCTCGCACAGTTCGCGGGCAAATGCGAAATCGCCGTCTGCCCCACCTTCACCAGCCTCGCCACCGCCGTTGAAATCCTCAAGGGTTCCAACGTGAAGGTCGGCGCGCAGAACATCCACTGGGCCGACAACGGCGCGTACACCGGCGAAATCTCCGGCGCGATGCTGAAGGAAATCGGCGTCGAATACGTCATCATCGGCCACAGCGAACGCCGCCAGTATTTCGGCGAGACCGACGAGACCGTCAACCAGCGGATCAAAGCCGCGCTCAAGTACGGCCTGAAGCCCATCGTCTGCATCGGCGAAACCCTCGCCGAGCGCGAAGGCGGCGTGACCAACACCGTCCTCGAAAAGCAGATTCGCGGCGCGTTCGCCGACATCTCCGCGGCCGACATGGACGCGATCACCATCGCCTACGAGCCCGTCTGGGCCATCGGCACCGGCAAGACCGCCACGCCTGAAGTCGCGCAGGAAACGCACGCCTTCATCCGTTCCGTCCTGACCGCCCTCTACGGCGACAAGGCCCAGGACATCGTCGTCCAGTACGGCGGCAGCATGAAGCCCGAGAACTCCGGCGCGCTCGTCTCCAAGCAGGACATCGACGGCGGACTCATCGGCGGCGCGGCCCTCAAGGCCGACTCCTTCACCGCGCTCATCCAGAACGCCCTGAACGCCTGACCGATTTAAGGTCGCGCAGTCTATCTGCATCCCCTGCCCCGGCCGTCTGCGTACAGCCGGGGCTTTCTTTTGCCCGGAAATCAAGTATTTCGCTTGACTTTTTCTTGTCTTCGCAGTATATTGTTTTTCAGAATAGATTCAGGAGGTGAAGAATGGATATTGCAAAAGTTGAAACTCGCGGACAATCACAAGTCGTGCGCATCCCCCGGAAATTCCGCTTCAAAACTTCTCAGGTCACGATCTCGCGGAAAGGTGATCAGATTATCCTCTCCCCCGTTTCCAGGGAAGACAAACTCAAAGCGTTCTTAGCGATTCCGCCGTGCCCGGATTTCAGTATTGAGCGGGATTCCGCCCAAATCGTACAGAAAAGGGAACTTTTCTGATGCCGCGTTATATGCTTGACACGGATGTTTCCTCCTACTTGATTCGAGGAGACCATCCGGAGGTCCTGGAACAGCTCCGCAAGCATTTGGATGAAGTCTGCATCTCCTGCATAACGGAAGCGGAACTTCAGTATGGGGCAATGAAGAGAAACAACCGTCGCCTGACACAAAAA
Organism: Lentisphaeria bacterium; assembly: GCA_017540385.1. Taxonomy (GTDB): domain Bacteria; phylum Verrucomicrobiota; class Lentisphaeria; order Victivallales; family UBA1829; genus UBA1732. The sequence goes on along the minus strand of JAFYBD010000120.1, from coordinate 7,402 downwards.
GTAAATCTTTTCTGCAACCTCATTCCCTGCATAGATTGGACTCAGAAGACGGCAAAGGTTTATGCCGGGCTTCGAATCGAGCTTGAAGCTCAAGGCTCGCCAATCGGCGCCATGGATATGATGATCGCATCTTCCGCTCTGGCCGAGGATGTTACGCTCATTACAAACAACATGGCGCACTTTTCAAGAATTCGGGGGCTGAAACTCGAAAACTGGGTTTTGAACGCCTGAACACAACACATCGTATCCGTTGTCATTTTTCCCAGGAACAATCAAATGACCGGAAAAAGGAAGACAAGAATCCGCCATCTGCTGTTCACTGCGCTTATCATGGGACTCGGCATCGTCTGCACCGGGTGCTTCACGGCAATGACGCTGGATGAACTCGGATCGACCAGGTCGTACATCGCAGGAGAGCATTACGAGTTTTCTCCGGACTGCGACGAAATCGTTCTTTCCTGCCGGAAGGAAGAAGAGTGTTATTACATCCCGTTTCTTCATCCGTTCGGCGTTGCGCCGAAAAAAACGGTTCGGACTTATGAAAAACACATCCCGCTGAATCCTGCCCCGGATCAGCTAATGTGCATTGAGCTGGACGTGATCCCGGACGCATCCGCCGCACGGGCAGACAAGTCGCCGTTCACCGGTGCGGGCGGTGAGTTCAGAGCATTGGACGAAATCATGGAATTCCCGACTCCGGCGGAACGTCTTCGCGGGGATGCCGACTCTTCCGCCTCGCCGTCGATCCTTTCCGCCGGGGACACGCTTCGCCTGCGGGTGCATCCCGACGATCTGCCTCTCCTGTCCGGACCGTTCGTGGCATGTCTGCTCATGCCGTTCGATCAAGTCATGCGCGAGTTTTATCCTGAATATCGTACCGTTTCCGATGAAACGGCAGAGTCCGAATCGGACCATGACAGACATGAACGCGATGCAACGGTCCATCTGCTTGTTTTTCCGTACGCGCAGGACGGCAGCCGCTGTCAGGCGCTGACGGATGCGGATCTCGGATTCTACAACCTTCATCCGTTTTCCAGAGAATATGAAGCCGAGGCAAAACATGATAACGAACATTCGACCGGATTTTTCGGCTGGTGCTGGAAACTATTCTGGGTCCCCCCGGCGCTCACCGTGGACGTCGCACTGATCCCGGTCTATCCGTTTTACATGCTCTATTGCGTCTGCTCCGACAAATCCGTCCTGTAACCGCCCGGCAGGGGTCGCGCTAACAGCATCTTTTCCGAAGAAAACGCCGCCTCGCACGGATTGTTCCTCCGCGTTATTCTTCGCCCGGATTTCAGGTCCATCGCGGCCGACGACTTTGCCGGACAGAAGAGAGAAATGGAAAAACGCGGGAAAAAAGGGAAAAGCGGGCCATCGCGGGTTGCTATTTTCCGAATCCGTGGTATATTTAGTCCAAGCTAAGGAATGCACCCCCTGAGCACGGAGACCATCATGGTGGAACAGTTGACAGAAAGCCTGGAAGACTACCTCGAAGCAATCGCCGAGCTGATTGCCGTCGAGGGGCACGCTCACGCCAAGGAAATCGCCGCGAAACTGAACGTGAAGATGCCGTCCGTGACCGGGGCGCTGCGCCAGCTCGAGAAAATGGGCTGCATCGTCTACAATACGCATTACCCGGTCCAGCTCACGGAGAAGGGCCGCGAGATCGCCGAGGACGTGATGCACCACCACCGCGTGCTGAAGCAGTTCTTCTCCGGAATCCTCGGGCTCCCGCTCGACAAGGCGTCAGAGACCGCCTGCCGCCTGGAACACCTGATCGACTGCGACACCATCGAACGGTTCGTGCTGTTCTCCGAGGCCATCGCGAAGCGTTCCGACGCGCGCGCATTGCAGACCTATCTGACCGAGGCAATGGGCCTGCCCGGTCTCACAGTCCTCTCCGACTGCAAGCCCGGCGAAAAAGCCATTGTGGAGAAATTCGGGCGCAATCTCGCGCCGGATGCCGTCACGGGACTGAAACCCGGCGACACTGTGACCGTCGAAGGCTTCTCGCTCGACCGTTCCGCCGTCCGCGTCACCCGCGACGGCCAGCCGCTCTCCATCGGCATCGCCGCCGCCGAAAATATCTGGGTCCAGCCCGCCCCGAGGGCGTGAGCCCTGCCCCCGCCACTACACCGGCATCCCCCATTGTCAGCAGACAACAGACGCGGAATCATTTTTTTCAAAAAAAAAGACTTCCTGGGCTTGAAAAACCTATCCGATGGGATATATTTATTCTCAATGAAACAATAACCTCAAAGAGAAAGGAGCATTGCCTGGAAAAAGTAATATAAGTCTAAGAAAGGAGACACTAAAAATGGAAGAACCGCAGAAAACGACCCGACCCGCAAAGAAAAAACACTTTGTTCTGCTTGGCAGAGTAAAGGACTTCTTTCGTGAACAAAGCGAAGATGTCAAACACGAGTTCGATGACATTGTCCTCAAACTCGAGCGGGATGGCCATCTCAATTATCCGTATGGAGAAAAGATAGAGGGCGAGGGGCTTTTCGCCATAAGAGTAATGCAGTCCGGGAATATTCGCGTTTTCTATGTCTACGGCCGGTATGACATCTTCTATGGCATTCACGGCTATGTCAAGAAAACAGAATTCATACCGGCAAAAGAACTGAAACAAGCACGCAGAATGCTTAAACTTCTTATACAAAGAGGTGCTTTATGAAGAAACGCCAAAACGACTGGACCGACGAGGAAATCTCCGCGGACATTGCGGCAATCGTCGAGAGGGCAAAGAAAGGCATCCCGGATGAGGACGAGCTCAGACGTGACGCATATTTCAACGACCCGGCGAATCAGGCGGAAATCGAAGCCACGTTCGCACGCATGGAGCTCGTGGAAGCCATGTACAAGGCACGGCGCGAAGCGGGCCTGACCCAGAAGGAAATCGCGAAGCGTATGGGAACCAACCCCACCTATATCGCGGCCGTCGAACACGGCAGGAAGAACATTTCCTTCTCCACGCTTGCGAAATACGCCCGAGCCTGCGGCAAGAAGGTCGCGCTGCTTTAAGCGACAAGCAATTTTTTGAAACAAATCGAGGCCGGCACCCGATTGATGTCATCGCACGGGGCCGGCCTCTCCCTACACACTACCTCCCTTTTTCTTTTCCCATTACCCTTTTTTTCTCCCCTTTTTGTAAACTCTATCCATGCCTCCCTGCAGCGCCAGGCTGACGCCTGGACTTCGGGAGCGCCCGGCTATTCCCGGGCACATTTGAACGCAGTTCGGCATTGGCTTATTACTGGAGCATGGTTGTGCCGATGTGGAGCAGCGTGCCCGCCTGGTACACGATCATGGTCAGGATGTACGCGAGCAGGAAGAGCCCGGCTGTCTCGGCAAACATCGCCTTCCAGGAGTTCAGCTCGCGCTTGATCACGGCCAGCGTGGCGAAACACGGGATCGAGAGCAGGCAGAAGAGCATGATGCAGAATCCCTGGAGCGGGGTGTAATTCGCGCGGAGCTGTTCGCGGAGCGGGACGGATTCCTCGTCGGCCTCGCCCTCGGAATAGAGGATGCCGAGCTGGGCCACGAAGACTTCCTTCGCGGCGAGCGCGCCGATGGATGCGGTCGTGAGCTTCCAGTCGAATCCGATGGGGCGGAAGATGGGTTCGAGGGCGCGGCCGATGCGGCCGGACGCAGTGAACTCCATGAGCTCGGCGAGGCGTTCGTTTTCGACCGCGGCGATCGCGTCGGAGCGTTCCTGCGCGGCGTCGATCACGCCCTGCACGTCTTCTGCGAGTTCGAGACCTTCCTGTTCGCCGAGAGCTTCGAGCACCTCGTCCGGGACGGCCTTGTTCTCGCGGACGTCCTTCATCACTTCTTCGTCGAAGATGCCGGCGAGCGCTTCGGTCTTCGAAGCGGCGTCCAGCACGGCGAGCTGTTCTTCTGACAGAGTCTGCGCCTCAATCTGCGCGATCTGAGCGTCGTAGTCCTTGCTGAATTCGGTCTTCTCGGGGTACGTATTGCAGATATACAGCACGATGCTGGTGCCGAGGATGATGGTACCGGCTTTCTGCAGATACATGCGGCCGCGGTCCCACATGTGCAGCAGCAGACTGCGGAGGGTCGGGACGCGGTACGGCGGGAGCTCCATGAGGTAGACTTCGCCGTCGCCCTTGAAGAGCGTGGACTTCATGATGCGGGCGGCGATGAGCGCGATCACGACGCCGATGATGTACATGATCCACATGACCATCGCCTGGTATTTCACGGCGAAGAACGCGGGGATGATGAGCGCGTAGATCGGCAGGCGCGCGCCGCAGCTCATCAGCGGCAGGACCATGATGGTGGTGCGGCGGTCGCGGTCGGACTCGATGGTGCGCGTGGCCATGATGGCCGGGACGTTGCAGCCGAACCCGAGCACGAGCGGGACGAAGGAACGTCCCTGGAGCCCGAACTTGCGCATGATGCCGTCCATCACGAAGGCCGCGCGGGCCATGTAGCCGGAATCCTCGAGGATCGCGATGGCGAAGAAGAGGAAGAGGATGTTCGGCAGGAAGACGAGCACGCCGCCGACGCCGCTGATGACGCCGTCCGTGATGAGCGACCGCAGGAACGGCAGCGTTTCTGGATTCCATGCGGCCTTCACCGCGTCGTTCAGATTGCCGAAGATATCGTCCTCGATGATGCCCATGAGGGGATCTGCGAGCGTGAACGTGAACCAGAAGGTGAGGTAGATGATGACAAAGAACAGCGGCAGGCCGAGGTATTTGTTCGTCATCACGGCGTCGATCTTGTCGGAGATTTCGCGGCGGCGTTCATGCGTCATGGAAATCGCGTCGCGGCAGGCTCCGGCGAGCATGGCGTAACGCCGGTCGGCCATGAAGGTGTCGGCGTCGATGGCATGTTTGTCCCACAGGTGGGCGATCTGCGCCTCGACCTCGGGCATCACGGATTTGAAATCCTCGATCCGCATGGCGGCGGTATCGTGCTCGAGCAGCTTGATGGCGAAGAAACGCGAGGGGACGTGGGCATAACGCGCCACGTTCAGCGCGTCGATCTTCGCGGAAACGGCGTTGATCGCGTCGTCGATGTCCTGCCCGTAGGTGAGCATGGGCACGCCGTGGTCCTCGAGCGAGTCGAGGGTCTTCGCGAGGAGCTCCAGCAGCGGACGGACGCCGCCGATCTTGCTGCCGACGGTCTGCGCGATGGGCGAGCCGAAATACTTCTCGAGCTTCGGGATGTCGAACTTGAATCCCTTGCGGCGGGCGTCGTCGCTCATGTTGAACGCGAGGATCATCGGGATGTGGAGTTCGGCGAGCTGAGTGGTCAGGTACAGACTGCGGCGCGGGATGGAGGAGTCGACCACGTTGATAATGAGGTCGATCCCGGGCTTGGTGAGCTCCTGGAACACGACGTCCTCTTCCGGGGAGGAGGAGGAAAGCGAATACACGCCGGGCAGGTCGATGAGCTCGATTTCGACGCCGTTCAGGGTGAACTTGCCGGACTTGCTCTCGACCGTGACGCCCGGATAGTTGCCGACGTGCTGGCGCGCGCCGGTAAGAGCGTTGAAAATGCAGGTCTTGCCGCAGTTCGGATTGCCGGCGAGCGCGACCTTGTAATGCTGCTTCATGGAATCATGCCTCCTTCTTCAGGACGATGTTCGCGGCGTCGTCGCTGTGCAGCGCCATGCTCGTCTCCATGATCTTCACGCGAAGGAGGCCTCCGAACGGCGCATGGGCCTCCATGAGGAGTTCGGTACCGGGGACGAGCCCGACGTCGGCGAACTTCTTGCGTCCGCGCGCCTTCGGCATCACTTTCACGATGGTCGCGGTCATACCGACGGGAAGATCCGCGAGGGTCATCTCGTCGCCTGTCGGAACGCGGTAGTCGGGCGTTTTCGCGGCGTCGCAGCCGCATCCGCAGGAGCATTTTTTCTCAGACATTGTACACCTTCCTGGTGCTTCCGGCAGGGCCCCGGGGGACGCTGCCGGAAGCGATGATGATGAGTTTTATGGATGATGAGTTTTAATCGATGACATTGTTTATTTCAGACGGTCGGAGTCGAGGAGGAACTGACGATAGCCCCAGGTATTCCATCCGCCAGCGCCCTCGAGGTCGGACTCGATCTCCTTCGCGGAATCGGCGGCGGCTTCGGGCATGGCGTCGTCGGCGCGGACCGGGATGACCTCGGCCACGACGAGCAGCTGGGAGCGCTTGGTGGATTCGCTCTCGGTGGAGAAGACCCAGCCGAGGATCGGGAGATCCTTCAGGATGGGCACGCCGCCGGAGACGCTGACCACGTCGCGCTTCTCGATCCCGCCGATGACGAGCTTGGTGCCGTCGTTGGAGATCATGAAATTGGACGAGATCCCGGCGCCCTGCTGGATGCGCGGACTGCCGTCGGAGGTGTAGCCGATGAGCGAGCTGTTGGAAACGTTCACATTGAGCATGGTGGCTTTCTCGGAGATGGACGGCGTGAGGCTGAGCTTGAATCCGAACTCGTCAGAGGCATCGGTCGTGACGATGTTGCCCTTGTAGGCCGGGACGTTGTTGCTCTCGAACTCGATCTCGTCGCCGTTGTCATCCAGGACTTCGACGAACTTCGCGCTGACCTTGCGGCCGCAGGGAGTTCCGTCGACCGTGAACTGACCGCCCTTGATCCGCATGGAGTAGCGTTCGGCCTGGGTGTTGGTCGGCCCGGAGAGGTGCACGATGTCGAGCGTGACGGCTCCTGAGGCGGAGATGTCGATCACGCGTCCGTTCTTGGTGAAACCGGAGAGCGTGAAGTCGACGCCCGGGGTCGCATCCTCGAGGTGGATGTACTCTTCGGTGTATTCGCCGTCGCCGGCGGGTTCCTGATGGGCCAGGAAGACCTGGTTGGTGCGCTCGATCTCGGCGGTGGCGTCGCTGCGGATCGCGAGTTCGCAGGTATGCAGGACTTTCGCCTTGCCCTTGGTGGTCAGGAAGTCGATGTACTTGGTGTTCCACTTCGGATTGAAGTTGAAATACTGCGTGTCGGACCAGCCGCCCTTGCGGACGAGCGCGGAACCGTCGGAGGTGAAGTTCTTCATGAAGCGGCCGCCTGTGCTGAAGAGGTCGATGCCGTCGTTGTTCTTCCACGCCTGGAAGTCGAGGCCGAGCTTGGCGTCGTTTTCGGCGTAGAGCTCGTAGACGGTGACTTTCGCGCGGACTTCGGGATACGGACGGTCGTACTCTTTCAGCACGTTGTCGATGTTCTTCCGGGAGAACTGCGTGGTGTTGAAGACAAGCAGGTTCAGTCCGGTATCGCAGCGGATGAGGTCGTTGCCGCCGATGGTCTCGGTCTCGTCGTCGGCCACGTTCGCGCCGGCTGCCTCGATCATGTCGCGGAGTTCCTCGGCGGAACGGTACTTCGGCTCGTAGACGTAGATGGCGGTGCCGGGCACGGAAGCGACTCCGG
>JAFYBD010000119.1 GCA_017540385.1 Lentisphaeria bacterium | reverse complement strand
GATCCTGCTGGAACTCTCCGAGGAGTCCAGCGACCGCCGTATCCGCGTGGACTGCGACAAAGCCGTGGCGTTCAGCCGCGTCGTCGAAATCCTCGACCTGTGCTCGTTCCGCGGCCTCCGGAACGTCGCTGTGAGGACCTACGACGAGCAGTACAATACCCGCTGAAAAATCAGAAGTTTTCGCGCATAAAAGAAACGCCGGGCAGCCAGGATCGGGCCGTCCGGCGTTTTGTGTGTCCGGAAACGATATTTACTCCGCCCGGTACGCCCTCATGGAGGCGATTTCGGCGGCATAACCGTCGAGCTCGTTCGGGGTCTCGAGTTCGATCGGGAGCGACCGGACCGGCTCCAGCGAGACGAACCGCGCGAGCGGCCCGAATCTGATCGTGCCCTCGCCGATCTTCGCGTGACGGTCCTTGTGCGACGCGAACGGCATCATGGAGTCGTTCAGGTGGATCGCCTTCAGGCGGTCCAGACCGACGATCCGGTCGAACTCCGCGAGCACGCCCTCCGGGTCGTTCACGATGTCGTAGCCGGCGCAGAAGACGTGGCAGGTGTCCATGCACACGCCGAGCAGGTCGCCGTATTGGCTCTTCGCGATGATCTCCGCCAGCTCCTCGAACCGGGAGCCGACTTCGGAGCCCTTGCCCGACATCGTCTCCAGCAGCACCACGGGTTTCAACTCGCGGTCCATCACCAGGTCCAAAGTCTCCACGATCAGCTCAATGCCGCGTTCGATCCCCTGCCCCACGTGGCTCCCGGGATGGAAGTTGTAGTACACGCGGTCGACCGGGAACCGGTCCAGCAGCTCCAGATCGCTCCGCATGACCTCGCGCGCGAACCGGAGCGTATTGTCGACGGCGGCGCAGGGGTTCAGCGTGTACGGCGCGTGGGCGACCGTCGGGGCGAAGGAGTGTTCGCGCAGGAAGACGCCGAGTTCCGCCAGTTCGTCGTCGGACGGCGTCCTGCCGGACCCTCCGCGCGGATTGCGGGTGAAGAACTGGAACGTGTCGGCTCCGATGGTGAGCGCGTCTTCGCAGAGCTGGCGATAGCCGCCCGCGACGGAAAGATGACAGCCGATGTGCATGGATGCGGAAACCTTTTCCTGTCTTGTCATAATGGATGGGCGCGGACGTTTTTTCCGCGCCGGGAGACAAAAAATGGAAGACAACAGGGATACTGCCGTCTTCCATCGAATGACTTGAATCAGTCGGGGCGGACTCGCCGCCCCGTTTCAAGGGAACTCAGGACACCTGAATTACTTCATGGTGTAGGTCGGGGCCTTTTTGTTCTTGTCCTTGATCTCGTCGGTCCAGTTCTTGCCGGCGGAGTTGCCGACGGAACCGTCGCCACGGACGAAGCGGCCGGACTGAACGTGGTTGTTCAGGTAGTCGGAAGCGGCGATGGAGATGGTGGCGTTGGCGCCCATGAGGCCGTTGAACCAGTCATAGCTGACGTTGGAGGCGGTGAGGGCCTTGTTCGGATCCTGGGCTTTGGCCTTGGCCTGGCTGGGGCAGAGATAGCCCTTCGGGTCGGTCAGGAGGTCCTGCTGACGGAGCAGATCGTACGCCTGATAGGAAGAGCCGCCGAGCCAGTTTTCACTGTTGCCGGAGGTGGTGGGATACATGTCGTCCCAGCTCATGGCATACTGGAAGAAGGCTTTGCCGATCTGGGAGAGCTTGCTGGTGCAGTCGGCCTGTTTGGCTTTTTCCTTGGCCTGGTTGAGGGCGGGGAGGAGCATGCCGGCGAGGATGGCGATGATCGCGATCACGACGAGGAGCTCGATCAGGGTAAAGCCTTTGTCTTTTTGTTTCATGATTGGTTTTCCTTTATGGTTGGTTGTGAAACAAATGTGTGGTATGCGAAATCGGTTTTGAAAGAATGCACCTATTATTATACCCCATTTTTCGAAAAATGCCAATAGCAAAACCCCTCTTCGGGGCGTTTTTTTTGAAAAAAAATGGATTTTTCAGTTATTTTCACTTATTTGCACCTGTTATGGTCCTAATCAGATCAGGGAATGATTCGGCCTCGACGTCGGGCCGGACGTCGTGAAAAACGCCGTAACCCCACGAACAGAACGCAGTGCGGAGACCGGCGGCATGCCCCGATTCCACGTCGGTCCAGTTGTCGCCGACCATCCAGGACCGGCCCGGATCGGAATCTGTCTCGCGCAGAATATATTGCAAGGCGTCGGGGGCGGGTTTCAGGGGGCACCCGGAGTCCGCACCGATGACGGCGGAGAAGAACTCCTCCGCGCGCAACTGCTTCAGAATGTGCAGGGTGGACCCGTGCGGCTTATTCGTATAGACGGCGAGACGGAAGCCCGCAGACCGGAGCGATTGCAGGCCCTCCGGCACGCCGGGATACAGCGTCGTGGAGTCGACCAGATGGGTGTCGTATTCGTGCCGGTAACGCCGGAACGCCTCGTCCTGATCGAGGCCCGGAGCGTCGGCAGTGGCTTTCGCGACCAGCACCCGCGCCCCGCTGCCGACCATGCCGACGACGGCGTCGCGGGTCAGAGCGGACAGCCCATAGGACGCGCGCAT
>JAFYBD010000118.1 GCA_017540385.1 Lentisphaeria bacterium | reverse complement strand
TCGGAAAGACCGAGGTGACGCTGGCGCAGTGGAAAGCTGTGATGGAAACAAATCCGTCGGAATATAAGGATGATGACCTGCCAGTGGAGTATGTGTCATGGAATGACGCGATGGAGTTTTGTGGGAAGCTGAACAACATGGGAAAAGCACCGAATGGGTGGAAGTTCACGTTGCCGACGGAAACGCAGTGGGAATATGCGGCCTGCGGGGGGAACAGGAGCAAAGGATACAAGTACAGCGGAAGCGACAATGTCGATGTTGTCGCCTGGTACGAGGACAATGCGGGCTGGGCGGTGCGGGGAGACGTGATGTCTCCCGTGGGGCGGAAGAAACCGAACGAGCTCGGTCTGTACGACATGAGCGGGAATGTGTATGAATGGTGTCTGGATGACTGGCAGGACAAGAGCGATATGCTGACGCCGGAGTTTACGCGTGGCAACGACAGTGGTGGTTCGGAGCGTGCGATCCGCGGCGGCAGCTGGAACAACCCTGCAAGAACCTGCCGATCCGCAGAGCGGAACGGCGGCGAACCCGATGATCGGAACGGCGACTTCGGTTTCCGCTTGGCTCTCGTCCCAGAGTCATATTGAAACGAATTGTTTGCTTAACCTCAAACCCTCCATCAGCAATGCAGGAACAGAAAAAGCAATCGAACCAGGGAAAATGAGATCTGAAGATGACACGTTTGAACGCGATTTATGATTTTGTCAATACCGTGATCTGTTTCGGTTTTATGCTTGCCGTTTATTTCGGCGCGGGCTTGTTCGTCTGTCATCGTCTGTTCATCCGAAATCCGCAGGGGATTGTCGGATACATCATCGGGACGGCGATACTTGTCGTGTTGGCTTTCCATGCGTTCTGCGTCATCAACCTGATATTCTGGCTTGTCAAAGAAGCTTGGGACAATCGGAGAAAAAAGAAGGACGCGGAAGTCGATTCGACGGAGGACGAGAGCCTCGAAGAACCGTCCCAGCCCGAACTTGCCTGCCTGCAGGATCAGGATCATCCCCTGTCGGCGGACGAGATCGCGTCGTTCTCCATGCCTGAGGCGGCGGTTTCCTCCGGCGGAAAGGGTGAGGAACCTGCGGCAAAGGAAGAAAGAAAACATCACCATCATTCCGGCTGCGCGGTCGTGATCGGTGTGCTCCTGATCATCGCGGGAGCTTTTGTCGATATCTATGGATCCTGGTCGGAAGACGCGAAGTTGTTTAAACAGGGCGTGGCGGCATACGAAGCCGGGGATTATGAAAACGCGGTTCAGCGCCTCTTGCAAACAACGGGGTATGCACGGGCTCGGTATTTCCTCGGAGTCTGTTATTATGAGGGGAAGGGCGTGGAAAAGGATTGGGACAAGGCGTTCCACTGGTTCCATGAGGGCGCGAAGCAAGAGAATGATCCAGCGCGTGAAGCTGTGCGCGATGCCCAATACTGGCTCGGGGTGTGCTTCGAACAAGCCATCGGCACAAAGCGGGACATGGATAAGGCGCTCATTTGCTGGGTAAAAGCTGCGAAACTCGGTCATGCGGAAGCGCAGTGCCGGGTGGGTGAGATCGCAATCACTGAATTCGGGGAATACGACAATGGCATTGAATGGCTCCGGAAATCCGCAGAACAGGGAAATCCGTTCGCGATGCGTTTTCTCGGATTCGTCTATGAGGAAAAAGACAAAACGGAATCAGCTGACTGGTACGCGAAAGCCGCCACAGCGTTGTACAAGGCGGCGAAACAGGACGACCCGCGTGCAATGCTTGATCTGGCCAGACTTTACCGGGACGGTAAGGGGGTGTCGAAAGATCCCGCCGAGGCGAAAAGATGGTTCGAGCAAGCTGCGAAAATGTATCTTGCGCTCGCCGAACAGGGTGACCCGGACGCGCAGTGCATGATTGGCGAATTCTATGTCAAGGGAATTGGCGTGAAACAGGATGCGGCAGAGGGTGTGAAATGGTATCAAAATGCTGCCAATCAAGGTTTTATGAAAGGAGAAGCCCTGCTTGGACTTATGTATTTCGAAGGGGCGGACGTGGAGAGAGATTTGACCGAAGCGCGGAAGTGGCTGGAAAAGGCTGCCGCCCAAGGCGATTCCTATGCACAAGAACTTCTTGCCGAGTCTTTCCCGGATTCCGAAAAATAAGCATTCCAACCTCTGAAATCTTTTCCGTCTGCGCTTGCAATGTCGCCGAGAAGCGATTTGGACGAACGCAGAGATTTTATGTTGAGCGCCGAGAAGCAACCTCATCCTTCCGCCTTTGTCCGGCAGGCTCCGGGCAGGAAGTCGGAGGGAAAGATGGTGTTTTCCCTTGCATTTCCGGCATTTTCATCCATGTTGCCCTTGTTTTTTTGTTTGGGGCGTGGTATAATAAAGTTGTGATTCCTCAACCCCTCCATCAGCAATACCGTGAAATGGCTGAAAGTATGTCGAACACGAAAACGAGACGAAACATCTTCCTCGCGGTTGTTGCTCTGAATAAGGAGCCATGACAATGGAAACGAACGAGACCTCCACAGAATCCCATGACAAAAATCCCGCTCATGGGGAAGAAAAGATTCGCAAGTGCTGGCACGGATGCCTGATTGCGGTGCTGATCATGATGGCCTTTCTTTTTCTCGTTCTTCTGTTTCTTTCGCAGCTCGGAAAGCCGAGACCCGAAACCGTTGCCGCTGCCTGCCGTTCCGATTTGAAACAGACGTATCAAAGTATGGGGAGGTTTATCAAGGACCATGTGGAAGAGGGTTGCGAAATCCCGCCGGACTGGACGATCCCCGACCTGATCCGGGAGTGGCATTACGACTGGAAAGTGTTTTTTTGTCCAGTTCCCGACTTTTTCTATCGCGATCCGTATCTGGCGTTCCCTGTCCCTGCTTTGATCCTGCTGAACCCGGAACAGGAACCCGTTCCGATCCTCATGTGTCGGCCTGGCATCCACGGTAAATATGGCACACCGGTCCTTTACTCGGACGGGACCGTCCAAGTCCTGGCCACGGAGGAGGCCGAAAAACTCGTCGCAGAGCAGTCGCCCGTGCCGCTTGAGATCAAAAGACCCGAGGATTGATGAGAATCGGAACCGGGCAATCATGAAGCGCAGATTGAACTCGAACGCCTCGGCGCGGAATGATCCCGGCTATGGCCCTATCTTTTTTTGTTTCTGTGCTTGACTTTGCAACCTAATGTGTTATATTTTATGTTAAAGAGAACACAGGAGGTGCGCTATGCCGACATCCACATTCAGCGTCCGTATGGACGAAAAACTCAAAACGGAGCTGGACGAGCTCTGCGCCCAGTTCGGGATGAACACGTCAACGGCGATCAATCTTTTTGCCCGCGCCGTGGTCCGGGAACGCCGTATCCCGTTTGAAATAACCGCCGTGCCGTCCGATGCTGGATTGCGGGCTTTTCGCAGTCTGCGCCGTCAGGCGAAGGCGAACGGCGTGCAGGGAATGTCCCTGGATGAGATCAACGCCGAGATCACCAAGCAAGCTGACGCTTGCAATTCGGCAGCGCGCGGCTCCGCTCGCGCACGGAAAAAGAGATAAACTCTGCTGCACGTGAGAGTCAGATATTGGCGGGGAGGAAATACCCGCTGATGCAGTCCGGGTTTCTCACGCAGACCTGGATGTGCGTGTGATTATAGATTCTGGCACCCGGATAGATCGGGTGTCCCTCAATAAACGCGCCGCGAACGGTATCGAAATTGCCGTATCCGAGTTGAACACTTAACTCTGCGGCCAGATTGATGACGCGGCAATCCAATTCGCGAAAATGTTCCGTATTCTTGGGAAGAGTCTGGTGTTTCTTCTTGCATAATTCTTCGAAAAAGGTATAAGCCGCCTGAAGCCTCTGCATATTCGACACGTCCGTGAGGTTGAGGCAGAGACCGAGATTGATGATCGCCCCCAGGACAAAAGGCTCCTTGATTTGCCCATTGGTCATTTTGGGGTTGTCGACACAGGACTGCGCCCATTCCAGAGCTCGTTCCGGCGATTGTTCCCAGAAATAGATGCCTGACCCCAGCCAGTCGTAGATGTTCATGCTCGGGTTAAGCTTAATCTTTCCCGACAATACGGCCTCCCCGACTGCCCGGTCACAGCCGTGATACCCGAATATGAACAGGGGAAAGGAAGCGGTTTTCACCTGGCTTCAACCTGGGCTTTCTTTCTCAGGCTGGGCGGAGGCGAGAAGTTCATGATTTTACGGAAAAAGGCATCTTCCGTACGCTTGTTCCGGCAGATCCTCTTCATTTCTTCGCGCATTTCCTCAGGAGTCATCATGCGTTGAAATTCGGAGCGTTTTTTAGCTGGTCTGGCTTTTGTGTCTGTCGTGGTCGTGGGCATGTTACACCTCGCAGGTGAATGGTTGTCCTTTAATGTAGCATGAAAACAGCGCGTTTGCAAACGAAATCCGGGAGAAAACGATAAAAACGTTTAATCTCCATGGGGTTTGGCGACTGTTTGTACATGCACCTCGTTCACGCGTCGAGTTTGTGTTTCCACTTGGCGCGGAAGGCGTCGCTGAGGGTCTGGTACTGGAAGATGTTTTTCCAGTTCACGCGGTCAGCGAACTTCTCGATGAAGGGTTCGCTGAGCGTCTGGTAACGCGAGACCAGGTCCCAGTCCATCGCGTCCTTGTGGTATTCGATATACGCTTCGCAGTGGATGTGGTATTTGGAGTCGATGTACCAGAAATCGGTGGGTTCGACCGTCGTGTCGTTTTCGTTCATGTGTCTCTCCTCGTCCTGTCGGGAAAATAGCGCTATACTATACACCTCAAAACTACCATTGTCAAGAAGGCTGACGCCTGTACTCCTCTTCAGCCCAAATCAGTTTGTTTGAGCAATAAAAAAGCCTCCGGGGTGAACCGGAGGCTGGAGTTCGGTCTGAACCGATCGATCCGACGGATCAGTATTCGCACATGCCGAGGCCGCGGCGGGCGATGATGGCGGACCCGTCCTTCTTGGTGCCGACTGCGATGATGCGCGGAGAGGTGGTGTCTGCGGAGACGGTGCCGACCGCGAGATCTTCGGCCGGATTGGAGGCGGCCGTGAAGTCGGAGGCTTTCAGCTTCTCGAATTCGGTCACGGGCTTCTTGGAGATCACCAGGGAGAAGCCCTTGTCGGTGTTCGCGGAGACGAGGACTCTGCCGTCCTTGAGCGCCATGGCGATCGGGTTCTCACCCTTCAGTCCGATCTGCTCGGCGAGCTTGGCGGAATGGATCTGCTTGCCGTTCTTGAGCGTGATGTAGCCGAAGATGGAATCGGGGTAGGGGAGGATTCTCTGGCTCGGGGCGCGGAGGCTCCAGGTCTGGAACTGGTCTTCGGTGGCGTAGATGTAGTTCTCGCCGTCGGAGTCGAAGACGCTGGCGACCACGACACCGGCGGGATTCGGCTGCATGCCGGTCGGGGCGGGGGCGATCTGGCCGATGGTGGGCTTCACGCAGCTCTTGCCTTGTACGGCGCAGAGCACGTTTGCGGTCTCGGTCCAGGTCTCGCCGTCGTCGTCGCTGGAGACGTACTTGATGACGCGCTGGCCGCCGTCCTCATCGGTGGAGAAGACGCAGACGAGGCGCTTGCTGTCGAGACGGATCATGTAGGCGTCGGAGACGGTGCCCTGTTTGGGCTTGTAGACGGTGCGGGTGCCCTTTTCCCAGGCGATGCCGTCCTTGTACTGGAAACGGTCGCCGAGGTCGCGGCCGTACATGGCGGCGGCGTCGACCACGCCCCAGAAGGCGGGTTTCGGCTTGTTCTGACGGTCGAAGAGCAGCGGAGCGTTGCGACGGCCGCCGAAAGGATAGCCGTCGAGCCAGGAGCCGTTGTCGGTGAGGCCCCAGAGGGTCACGGCCACGATGTGTTCACGGTACTTCAGGAAGAGCGCGTAGGCGTCGCGGTAACGGTCGCGGAGGTCCTGCTGGACGAGCGCCGGGAGCACGCCGTTCGGGTAGGGGTTCGGATTGCGGCGGTCGCGCGGGAGGATGTCGATGTCGAGCTCGGAGATCAGGATGTCGCAGCCGGTGCTGAGGAACGCCTGAATGGTGCGTTCGACCTGGTCCATGTCGGGATCGGTGTAGCGCCAGTGGCACTGCATGCCGATGTAGTCGATAAGCTTCTTGTCCTTGTTGACCTCGTTCACGAGGCGGACGATCCCGTCACGCTTGGCGGCCAGGTCGGTATCGAAGTCGTTGTACACGAGCTTGGCGGTCGGATCGGCCTCACGGGCGGTTTCGAACGCGAGCTTCACGTAGTCGGGGCCGACGATGTTGTACCAGAACGATTTTCTCATGGAGCCGTCCTGCACGACGGCCTCGTTCACCACGTCCCACACGTGGAAGTTTTCCTTGTCGTGGGCGATACGGGTACGGATGTGGTTCTGCATGCGCTTGATGAGCGTGGCGCGGCCCTGTTCGCCGGGCTGGAGGTCGCGGTAGACCCAGCCGGGGGTCTGCTGGTACCACACGAAGCAGTGGCCGTGCAGCTGCATGTCATACTGCTTGGCCATGCGGACGAGACCGTCGCCGCCGCCCCAGTTGAAGTTGCCTTCGGAGCGTTCCACGCTCTCCCACTTCATGGCGTTGTCCGCCACGACGCGGTTGAAGTGCTTGCCTGCGAGCTTGCCCGTGAAGGAATCGGGCTGGGCGAAGCCGAGCGCGACGCCGCAGAGGAAGTCGTCTTTGAAGATGTCACGAAGCGCGGGCTCGTCGCCGAGCTCCTGCTGCTGGCCCTGGCCCATGCCAAAGCCGCCGAAGCCGCCGCCGAAACCGCCGAAGCCGCCGCCGAAGCCGCCACCGCCGCCCATGCCTCCTCCGAACTGGGGGAACTGAGCCAGGGCGATAACGGCGGGCAGTGCGGTCAGCGCTGTTGCGATGATGAGGGGGGAACCGGAGCGTTTTTTCATGCTGATGGTCCTTTTCGGCGGAGTGAACCGCCTGTTTGTGTTGAGTTTGAGGTGAAAGAAGTGCATTTTTATCCCCATAATATACGATGGTTATGCAGGATGTCAAATGGATTTGACGAAAAAAACATGTAGTATTTGTCAAAACGGGAAAACAGCCGCGCGACGCGCGCCGGGAAGCATCGGAGGAAACGCCGCCGCACGATCGCGCCCGGACGGGAGTTCAGGCGTGGATCGACACGAAACGGGGAAACATCGTTTTTTTCAGACTTTTCTCCCGCTTTTCTATTGACATTTTGTTGTTTGCGCAGTATCTTACTGCATTCTTATGCGGCAAACCGGGCTTTTGACCTCAACTGTCCGGCACGCCGAACCCCACATAATCCATACAATTTTCATGGAGGAACAATCATGAAAAAAAGCGTCTGTATGCTCGGCTGCGTCCTGATCGGCGTGCTGGCTGCATGCTCGTCCGACTCCTCATTCAAACCGGCTGATCCGGCCCTCGTTGCCGCCGCCGAAGCAGCGGTCATCACTCCGACCGAGGCTCCGTCGCCGGAGATCCGGCAGAGATTCGCGAACGAACTGCGGATCCTGAACGACAACAACATGAAACGCGAGACCATCAAGGACGCCGACGGCAGCATGTGGTATTGCCAGGGCGTCTACAATGAGGACCAGCCCGGCAAGCCCGTCATCGTCGTCTTCCTGCACGGCATCGGCGAACGCGGCGACGAAAACCTCGCCTCCATCCGTCTGGCCGTCCCCGATATCGTGAAGCAGATCAAGGCATCCAAGCAGAAAGCCATCCTGCTCGCGCCCGAATGTCCCAGCAGCCAGCTCTGGGCTCCGCTCCATCGTGGCGGTGCCCAGGCGAAACTGACCGAGAAGCCTGCGCAGGCGCTCGGCCTGGTCCCGGTCCTCATTCAGAAGAAGATCGAAGAGTTTGACGCCGATCCCGACCGCGTGTACATCACCGGTCTCTCCATGGGCGGCTACGGCACCTGGGACCTCATCTCGCGTTACGGCACCGACCTCTTCGCGGCCGCGATGCCCTGCTGCGGCGGCGGCGATCCCGCTCAGGCCGGCGCGAAGCTGAAAGACCTGCCGATCTGGATCTTCCACGGCGGATCCGATCCGACTGTGCCCGTGATGCTCTCCCGCCGCATGTATGCCGCGCTGAAGGAAGCCGGCAACGACGAAGTCTTCTACAAGGAATATCCCGGCGTGGATCACAACTGCTGGGATCGGACCTATCAGAATCCCGAATCCTGGAAGTGGCTCTTCTCGCAGAAGCGCGGCGTGAAGTCCGACGTCCGCCCGGAACAGGGCGAAGTCGTGAAAGTCACGCAGGAAGAATTTGAATCCGCAGGCGGCTTCGGCGGCAG
This sequence comes from Lentisphaeria bacterium, assembly GCA_017540385.1. Lineage (GTDB taxonomy): Bacteria > Verrucomicrobiota > Lentisphaeria > Victivallales > UBA1829 > UBA1732. The sequence goes on along the minus strand of JAFYBD010000118.1, from coordinate 109 downwards.
AGGCGGTCAGCGCGGCCAGGGCGGTCAGCGTCCGCAGGGCCAGGGCGGTCAGCGTCCGCAGGGTCAGGGCGGCTTCGGCCAGGGCGGCCAGGGCGGCTTCGGCCAGGGC
>JAFYBD010000117.1 GCA_017540385.1 Lentisphaeria bacterium | reverse complement strand
GCTGCCCTACCGCGAAAGGAACGTCAACGTCATCAGCATCATCCTGGATGCTCCGCCGGACAGGATCAACGCCCTGGCCGGGAAACTCGGACGCATCCCCGGAGTCACGGCGAAAGCCGTTTACTCCAACGTAACAACAATCGTCTGAGCTCGAGACGGGGTCCGCCCCGCCCGGGTCCAGTTCACCAGAATACACAGCATATTCCCCTGACGCCGAAATCGATTTGAGGCGAAAGACCGAAGTGCCGGACAGGACTGGTGCGCGTGAAGCGGATTCGAACTCCGCCGCGCAAATCGTCCGTCCATGTACGCCGCGTCCTCCGGGGGATCGCGGCGGTTTCTTTTTCCGGCGAGTCCGGGCGGGAAAGCCGCGGAACCGAACGGAAACGACATGAACGCAGAACGAAGCGAAAAGAACAAGGCCAGGATCGACCGGCTGAACGCAGAAAAGCGCCTCGATCACGCCGACTGGACGGCATTGCTCGCCACCTGGGACGACTCCGTCCGCGCATACGCCGCCGGGATCGCCCGCGAGCTCGCGACCGCCCGGTTCGGGCACGGCGTCTTCGTGCGCGGCATCGTGGAGTTTTCCAACGTCTGCCGGAACGACTGTCTGTACTGCGGCATCCGTAAATCGAACCGGAAGGTGGAGCGTTACCGCCTGTCCGAAGCAGAGATTCTGGAGTGCGCCGAGGCCGGTTACGAATACGGCTTCCGCACGTTCGTGCTCCAGAGCGGGGAGGACGCGACGTATTCTCCGCAGCGGCTCGCCGCGCTCGTGCGCGAGCTCAAAACGAGGCACGGAGACTGCGCCGTGACGCTCTCCGTGGGCGAACTCGAACGGGACGAATACCAGATGCTTTTCGATGCCGGAGCGGACCGTTATCTCCTGCGGCACGAAACGGCCGACCGGGAGCATTACTGCATGCTTCATCCGTCGAATCTGAGCTGGGAACACCGCATGAAGTGCCTGCGCGACCTGAAGGAGATCGGATTCCAGACCGGATGCGGATTCATGGTCGGCTCGCCGGGGCAGACCCCGGAAACGCTCGCGAAGGACATGGAGTTCATCACGGCCTTCCGCCCCGCCCTGATCGGCATCGGCCCGTTCATCCCTCACTGCGACACGCCGTTCGCGGGGATGCGCGCCGGGCGCGTGGACGAAACGCTCTTCCTGCTGAGCCTGTGCCGGATCCTGCACCCGGACGTGCTGCTGCCCGCCACGACCGCGCTCGGCACCATGGACCCGACCGGACGCGAGAAGGGCATCCTGGCGGGCGCGAACGTCATCATGCCGAACCTGTCGCCGGAACAGGTCCGGGCGAAATACATGCTTTACAACAACAAAACCGCGGTCGACGTGGACACGCACATCCTGAAGTCGGACTTGCAGAGACGCCTGGGGGCGATCGGCTACACGGTCCGGGTCGGACGCGGAGATTACGGAGAAACGACATGCTGAAACTCGCTTTCTACGGCAAGGGCGGTATCGGAAAATCGACGACCGTCTCGAACCTGGCCTCGGCTTTTGCGGAAAAGGGTCTGAAGGTCCTGCAGGTCGGCTGCGACCCGAAGGCGGACTCCACGGCTTCGCTTCACGGCGGGCGCAGGATGAAGTCCATCCTCGACCTCGTGCGCGAGAAAGGCAGCGATTTCACGCTCGAGGACATGGTCGCGACCGGCGACGGCGGCGTGATCTGCGTGGAAGCGGGCGGCCCCACGCCCGGACTCGGCTGCGCAGGACGCGGCATCATCGCCGCGCTGGAAAAGCTCCAGGAGAAGGGCGCGTACGAGACGTTCCGCCCCGACGTGGTGCTGTACGACGTGCTCGGGGACGTGGTCTGCGGCGGATTCTCCATGCCGATGCGGAAAGGCTACGCCGACCGCGTCTTCATCCTGACCTCGGGCGAGACCATGTCTGTCTACGCGGCCGCGAACATCGCGATGGCCGTGAAGAATTTCCGGGGGCGCGGCTACGCGTCGCTCGGCGGGATCATCCTGAACCGCCGGAACGTCCCCGACGAGGACGCGAACGTGAAGAAACTGGCCGCCGACTTCGAAACGGACGTGACCGGCGCGCTCGACTGGAGCGAGACCGTCCAGCAGGCCGAACGCCTCGGCAGGACCGTCGTCCACGCGTTCCCGGCGAGTCCGATGGCGGACGAATACCGCACGCTCGCGGACGCCGTGCTGGCGGCCGCGGGAAAGGACGACGCAGCATGCTGAAACGACTCAACGGCGAAGACGACATGACCGGGGCCGAAGTCGCCATCCGCGACGCCGATTTCCCCGTGCCGTTCGCCTCCGGACTCGAATACAACGCCCCCGCGCGCGGCCCATGGAACATCGTTCACACGGGCATGCTGATGCCGGAGTCGCATCAGGTGTTCGCCTGCGCGCAGGGCTGTCTCCGCGGCGTGATCCTGACCGCCGCCGAAATGGAGGCCATGGACCGCATGTCGTGGATTTCGGTCGACCGGAACGATCTCTTCGACGGCTCGCTCGAACGCAACATCGTGGACGGCACGGCGGACATCCTGCGGAAACTGCCGCGGAAACCGCGCGCCGTCCTGCTCTTCCTGAGCTGCGTGCACCTCTTCGCCGGATGCGATTTCGAGGCGATCCTCGAGGAATTGCGCGCGATGTTCCCCAACGTCGTATTCGTCGACTGCTACATGAATCCGACCATGCGGAAAAGCGGTCTCACGCCCGACCAGCTCATGCGCCGTCAGCTCTACGCGCCGCTCGCCCCCTGCCCATCGGAACCGAAGACCGCGAACCTGATCGGGAACGACCGCCCGACCGACGAATCCAGCGAACTCGCGCGGCTCGTCCGCGAGGCCGGCTGGAAACTCCGCGACATCACCGATTGCAAGACATTCGACGAATACCTCGCGATGGCGAAGAGCGCCCTCGAGATCACGTATCTCCCGACCGCCGCGGCCGCCGGAGACGCGCTCGAACGCCGTCTCGGCAGAAAGCATCTCTATCTGCCGCTCTCCTACGACTTCAACGAGATCGAACGCAACCTCGCGAAACTCGCCGACGCGCTCGGGATCGACGCGCCGGACTGGACCGGGGCGAAACGGAACGCCCTCCGCGCCCTCGAATACGCCCGCGAAATCGCAGGCGATTTCTCCGTCGAGATCGACTACACGGCCACGCCGCGCCCGGTCGGACTGGCGCTCCTGCTGGCCGAACACGGTTTCCGCGTGACCCGCGTGTACACCGACGCGATGATCGAGGAGGAACGCCCCGCGTTCGAACGTCTCCGCTCGCTCGCGCCCGACCTGCTCCTGACCGCCACGGTCCATGCGAAGATGCGTTTCGCGGGAAAGGGCGTCCACGAACACGGCCCCGTGCTCGCGATCGGGCAGAAGGCGGCGTATTTCAGCGGCACGCGGCACTTCGTGAACATCGTTTCCGGCGGCGGCATGTACGGATTCGACGGCGTCGCGAAGCTTGCCGCGCTCATCGAGGATGCCGCCATACACGAAAAAGACACCGAAACCGTCATCCAGCACAAGGGGCTCGGATGCAGGAGCTGCTTATGAAACAGACTGCCAGGATCATCTCCATCCACGCCGCCGACACCTCCGGCGTGTGCTCCATGCTCTACGAGCTCGGCGGCATGGTCGTCGTCCACGACGCCTCAGGCTGCAACTCCACCTATTCCACGCACGACGAACCCCGCTGGTACCGTCAGGACAGCATGATCTACATCTCCGCCCTCACGGAGACCGATGCGATCCTCGGCAACGACGAGAAGCTCATCTCGGACGTCGTCTCGGCCGCAAACGACCTCTCGCCGCGGTTCATCGCCGTCTGCGGGGCCCCGGTCCCCCTGCTCGCCGGGACGGATTTCGACGCGATCGCCGCGGAGATCGAGGCGCGCTCGGGCGTCCCGACGTTCGGGCTTCACACGAGCGGCATGAATTCCTACCTCGTCGGCGCGTCCGAAGCGCTGGAGGCCGTCGTGAACCGTTTCTGCGCCGCTCCGGTCCCCCTCACGGCGGAACCCTCCGCGAACATCCTCGGCGCGACGCCGCTGGACTTCTCCGTCCTCGGCGCGGTCGACTCCGTCCGCGAATGGCTCGAAGCAGCCGGATTCCGCGTCGTCTCCTGCATGGCCATGGACGGCACGCTGGACGACATCGGACAGGCCGGGAGCGCGCACGTGAACCTCGTGGTCTCCTCCTGCGGACTCGCCGCGGCCGAACTCCTCCGGGCGCGTTTCGGCACGCCGTGGGTCGCGGGCGTCCCGGTCGGGGAGAAATTCCCCGCCATCCTCGCGGACGCTCTGCGCGAAGCAGCCAAATCAGGCGCAAACGCCCTGCCCTGCGCGGCGCGTTCAATCTCCGGTTCGGCCCCCATTCCAGCCGTCGTCGGCGAAGCGGTCTTCAGCGGCTCTCTCGCGAAGGCGATCGAACTCGATGCCGGGCGTCCGTGCCGGGTCCTGTGTCCGCTGGAGGCGGACGACCGTCTGCTCGCCCCGTGCGACGTCAGGATCGCGGACGAAGACGCGGCCGCGGACGCTTTCGCGCAATCTTCCGGCGTGATCGCCGACCCGATGTACGCCCCGGTCTGCCCCGCCGAAACGCCCTTCCTGCGGCTCCCCCACGAGGCGTTCTCGGGGCGGTGTTACCGCAAAGAATCCCTGAACCTCATCAACCGACCGCTCCCCTGGAGGCTCTGACATGCTGAAACTCGCAGTTTACGGAAAAGGCGGCATCGGGAAGTCGACCGTGACCTCGAACCTCGCGGCGGCTTTCGCGCGCCTGGGCAAAAACGTGATCCAGATCGGATGCGACCCGAAGGCCGACTCCACCATCAACCTGCTCGGGGGCGACCCGGTCATCCCCGTCATGAACTACCTCCGCGAACACGACCGCGAGCCCGACGACGTCGCGGAGATTTCGAAGACCGGGTTCGGCGGCGTGCTCTGCATCGAAACCGGCGGCCCCACGCCCGGCCTGGGCTGCGCCGGTCGCGGCATCATCACCACGTTCAGCCTGCTCGAGGAACTGAAGCTCTTCGAACGCCGCAAACCGGACGTGGTGCTGTACGACGTGCTCGGCGACGTGGTCTGCGGCGGATTCGCAGCCCCGATCCGCGAGGGTTACGCCTCGCAGGTCCTGATCGTGACCTCGGGCGAAAAGATGGCGCTGTATGCCGCGAACAACATCTACACCGCCGTGCAGAATTTCCGCGACCGCGGCTACGCCACCGTGCGCGGGATCGTGATGAACCGCCGCAACGTCCCCGGCGAAGAGGAGAAGGTGCGGGCGTTCGCGGACGCCAACGGCCTCCCCGTCGTGGCGGACATCCCCCGCAGCGACGACATCAACCGGTTCGAAGACGCGGGCAGGACCGTCGTCGAGGGCGATCCCGGGCTCGACGTGAGCCGGCGTTTCCTCGCGCTCGCCGAACTCCTCCTGAACGAAGAAGCGGAGCGCAATCCATGAACCGCGCGTATTCCATCACGGCGGCCGAACTGGCCGGGCGCGGCGTGAACGACATCCCGCCGGAACTGCTCTCGAGCGCAAACCTCGTGTACAGCTCGCCGGCTACGCTCGCGTTCAACTCCCCGGGCGCGCAGGGATTCGGCGTCAAACGCGCCGGGCTCGCCGTGCCGGGCTCCGTGATGCTCCTGGTCGCGCCCGCATGCTGCGGACGCAATATCGCCGCGCTGGGGTGCGAAGCCTCCCTCGCGGAACGTTTCTTCTACCTCATGCAGGACGACACCGACATCGTGACGGGGCGGCATCTCGCGCGCATCCCGGAGGCGGTGAAGGAGGTCTGCGAGTCCTGCGAAGTCAAACCATCCGCCGTGATGATCTGCATCACCTGCGTCGACGCCCTGCTCGGCACCGACATGGAGCGCGTCTGCAGGAAAGCCGCGGATTACGCCGGAGTCCCCGTCGTGCCGTGTTACATGTACGCCCTCACCCGCGAAGGCCGCCTGCCCCCGATGGCGTCCGTGCGGCGTTCCGTCTACTCCCTGCTCGAGCCCCGGAAAAAGAACCCGGCGGCCGTGAACATCCTCGGCTTCTTCTCGCCGCTCCGGGACAACTGCGAACTCTACGCCCTGCTCCAATCCGCCGGGGTGCGCGCCGTGCGCGAGATTTCGCGCTGCCGGACGTTCGAAGAATATCAGATGATGGCCGAAGCGAACTTCAATCTCGTGCTGAATCAGGAGGCGCGTTATGCCGCCGCAGACCTGGAGAAACGCCTCGGCATCCCCTCGATCGAGCTCGTGCGGCTGCACGGCACGGACCGGATCGCCAACCAGTACAAACTGCTCGGACGGGCCGTCGGGGCGGTGTTCGACGATTCGGAGCCGCGCAGACAGGCCGAGGCCGCCGTGGAGGCGTTCCGCGCGAAACACGGCCGCAGGACGTTCGCCGTGGGCGAATGGCTCAACGCCGATCCTTTCGAGCTCGCGCTCGCGCTGGTCCGGTACGGATTCGCCGTCTCCGAGATCTTCGGCACGGTCGGCGGCGCGAATTTCGTCTACGTCAAACGCCTCGCCGAGCTCAGCCCGGACACGAGGATCCATTCCAATCTCTCCCCGACCATGATGTATTACCGCGGACGCGACGCGGCCTGCGACGTCGTGCTCGGACGCGACGCGATGTACTACCACCCCGACCGCCCGGGGGTGCCGTGGAACGACGAACGCCAGCCCTTCGGGCACGCCGGAGTCCGCGCGCTCTTCGAGGCGCTCTCGGCCGCGCTGGACGGAAAGGAGGCCGCACGATGAAAAGCCTGCTCAAACACCTCTCTCCCTTCGCCCCGGACCAGTCCGGCGCCGTCTCCGCCCTCTTCGAATTCGGCGGGCTCATCGTGATCTGCGATGCGGGCGGCTGCACCGGCAACATCTGCGGATTCGACGAACCGCGCTGGTTCACGCGTCCGGGCGCGGTCTTCAGCGCCGGGCTCCGCGACATGGACGCGATCCTCGGGCGCGACGATAAACTCGTCGCCAAACTTCAGGCGGCCATGCAGGATTCCGACCTCGCATTTTCCGCCATCGTCGGCACCCCGGTGCCCGCCATCATCGCCACAGATTTCCAGGCGCTCAAGCGCATGGCCGAAAAACGGACCGGCCGCCCCGCCATCACGGTCGCGACCACCGGCACGCATCACTATGACCGAGGCGCTTCGGCGGCCTGGGTGGAACTCTTCCGGACGTTCGCCACGGAACGCGTTCCCGTCGAACCCGGCACCGTCGGCGTCCTCGGCGCGTCTCCGCTCGATTTCTCCTGCGTGAACGCCGGAACGCATCTCTCGCGCGCCCTTGAAAAAGAAGGCTGGCGCACCGTGCGGTGTTACGGCATGGGCGCGGGACTGGACAGCGTGCGGACGGCATCCGCGGCGGAACGCAACATCGTCGTTTCGCCCGCCGGACTCGCCGCCGCAAAACACCTGGAGAAAACGTTCGGCACGCCGTACGAAGTCCGCTGTCCGTGGATCCCCGCGCGCACCCTCGACGCCCTGCCCCGTATCGCCGGGAGCAACGTCCTCATCGTCCACCAGCAGTTCGCAGCGAACGCCCTCCGCGAGTGCATCCTGTCGATTCATCCCGGGGCGCGCGTGACCGTGGCGAGCTGGTTCCTGATGGAGCCCGAATTCATGCGCGAGGGCGATTTCCCGATCCCGAGCGAAGAAGCGTTCGTCGAGGCCGTCGAAAGCGGCGGATACGACGCGATCGTCTGCGACGAACGTCTCCGCACTGCCCTGCCCCGGTCCATGCGCGACGGGATCTTCGATTTCCCGCATTTTGCCGTTTCCGGACGGCTGATCGAGGAGGTCTGACCATGCCCGAACGGAACATCCCCACCACCGTCTACCGGATCTACGGCGTCGTCCAGGGCGTCGGATTCCGCCCGTTCGTGAGCCGGACTGCCGTCCGCTGCGACCTCACAGGCAGCGTCGCGAACCGGGGGTCCTACGTGGAAGTCCACGCGCAGGGACCGGATGACGCGCTGAGGGAGTTCCGAATCGCGCTGGAACACGAAGCTCCGCCGCGTTCCGCCATTCTGAAGATCGACGCCCGCGCGACGGAGGAACCGGCGTTCGCGTCCTTTGAGATCATCGAGAGCGAACACGAGACCGGGGACATCTTCGTCTCGCCGGACATCGCCACGTGCGACCGCTGCAAAGCCGAGCTCTTCGACCCCTCCGACCGGCGTTATCTGCATCCCTTCATCAACTGCACGGCGTGCGGCCCCCGCCTGACCATCCTGGACTCCATGCCGTACGACCGCGTCCGGACCAGCATGGGCGAATTCCCCATGTGTCCTGCGTGCGAATCCGAATACACCGCGCCCGAATCAAGGCGTTACGACGCCCAGCCGGTGTGCTGTCACGACTGCGGCCCGGAGGTCTATCTCGTCGGGCGGAGCGAACGCGGCGCGAAGGCCATCACCGCCGCCCGGAAAGCCATTCTGGACGGGAAGATCGTCGCGGTCAAGGGCATCGGCGGATTCCACCTGTGCTGCAGCGCCCGGGACGCCGCGGCGGTGGCGCGTCTGCGCGAGCTCAAACACCGTCCGATGAAACCCTTCGCCGTCATGATGGACTCGCTCGAGACCGTCCGGCGCGAATGTTTCCTGCCGGACGACTGCGCGGAGATACTCGACGGCCATCAGAAACCGATCCTGCTGCTCCGCAAACGCCCGGAGAGCGCCCTGCCCGACGTGCTCGCGCCCGGCAATCCCACGCTCGGCGTGATGCTGCCGTACGCTCCGGTCCAGATGCTCCTCTTCCGATTCGACGACGGCCTCGCCATGCCCGACACGTTCGTGATGACCAGCGGCAACGTCTCCGGCGCGCCCATCTGCCGCAGCGACGGGGACGCGCTCGCGGAGATCGCGGGGTTCTGCGACGTCATCCTCTCCCACAACCGCCAAATACGCCTGCGCGCCGACGACTCCGTGATGGACCTGCTCGACGGACGGCCGTACATGATCCGGCGTTCGCGCGGCTATGCGCCCCTGCCATTCTTCGTCTCCGGCGGCTTCACGGGCCAGGTCCTCGGCATCGGGGGCGAACTCAAAAACACGTTCTGCCTCGCCAACGGCGGGCTCTTCTACCCCTCGCCGTACATCGGCGACCTGGAGGACCTGCGGACGGTCCGGGCTCTGCGCGAATCCGTCGCCCGGATGGCCGAACTGCTCGAAATGAAGCCCCGGATCGTCTGCTGCGACCTCCATCCGAAATACAATTCGTCCGCCGTGGCCGGTGAACTCGGCGTGCCGGTCCTGAAAATCCAGCACCACTACGCCCACGTGCTCTCCTGCATGGTCGAGAACGATTTCACCGGCGAGACCATCGGCGTATCGTTCGACGGCACGGGCTACGGCACCGACGGCACGATCTGGGGCGGCGAAATCCTGCTCGCCACCCCAGCCGGGTTCACGCGCGAGGGCTGCATCCGTCCGTTCCTGCAGGCCGGGGGCGACGCCTCCGCGCGCGAAGGCTGGCGGATCGCGTTCTCCATGCTCCACGGGCTTTTCCCTGCCGACGAAGCGCGCGAACTCGCGGTCAAGTTCGGGCTGTGTTCCGAAAGCGTCTGCAAGTTCCAGAAGACCATGCTGGACCGGAAGTTGAACTGCGTGCTCTCGACCAGCGCGGGACGTCTCTTCGACGCCGCGGCGGCCATCCTCGGCATCCGGAACGCCTCGACGTTCGAGGGCGAAGCCGCGACCGCGCTTCAATTCGCCGCCGAACTCTGGATGGAAAGCCATCCGTCAAACGCAGACTCCGTCCCCGCCCTGCCCCCCGGACGCGACGGATCCGGCATGCTCATCCTGCCGACGGACGAACTCGTCCGCAAGCTGGTCGACGGCCGACTCGCCGGGACCGATCCCGGATTCCTCGCGTGGCAATTCCACGCGTCGCTCGCCGCGATGGCCGCGGAGGCCTGCGAAACCGTCCGGGAACGGACCCGCGTGAACGTCTGCGCGCTCACTGGCGGCGTCTTCCAGAACCGCCTGCTGGCGGCCATGATGACGGATTCGCTCCGCCGGAAAGGCTTCCGCGTGCTCCGGCACGGCATGCTGCCCCCGAACGACGGCGGCATCTGCGCCGGCCAGGCCCTCGCGGCCATGTATCACCTGAACAACCCCAACCATTCTTCCATACTCAAACAAGGAGACGGCTTATGTGTGTAGGTCTTTCTGCCAGAGTCATCAACATTGAGGACGGCACCGCCCTCATCGACGCTTCGGGCGCGAAACGCACCGTGTCCGCGGAGCTCATCGACGACCTCGAACCCGGCGACTACGTGATGGTCCACGCCGGGGTCGCCATCGCGAAGATCACCGATACGTCCGCGGACGAAACAGGCAAAATCATGGAGTCCCTGCATGGAAACGGCACGGCAGATCGTTGAATCCTACCGCGGACGCAAACTCCGCATCATGGAGGTCTGCGGCACGCACACCCACGAGATCTTCCGTCTCGGGATCCGCAAGCTCCTGCCGCCTCAGATCGAGCTCATCTCCGGTCCGGGCTGCCCCGTATGCGTGACCCCGGCCGGGTACATCGACGAGGCCGTGATGCTCGCGCTGGAACACGGCGCGGCGATCTGCACGTTCGGCGACCTGATCCGGGTGCCGGGCTCCGAAACGAGCCTCGCCGGGGCGCGTCCGAAGGGAGCGGTCGTGAAGCCGGTGTACTCGCCGCTCGACGCGGTCGAATTCGCCCGGCAGAACCCCGATAAACAGGTCGTCTTCCTGGCGGTCGGATTCGAAACGACCGTCCCGGCGGCGTGCCTGGCGGTCAAACACGCCGCGAAGCTCGGACTCGCGAATTTCTCCATCCTCGGGTCGAACAAGACCATGCCGAACGCCTACAAGGCGCTCGAAGGCAGCGCCGACGCGTTCCTCTACCCCGGACATGTGAACGCCATCACCGGCACGGCCGTCTGCGAAGAACTCGCGGCTCACGGCGTTTCCGGGGTCGTCGCGGGGTTCACGGCGGACGAGATCGTGACCGCGCTGGCCGTGATCGTGACGCTCTCGCAGACCGGAAAACCGTTCTTCCGCAACTGCTATCCGCGCGTCGTGAAACCCGAAGGCTCCCCGGCCGCGCTGAAGCTCATGGAGACCGTCATGAAGCCCTGCGACGCCGAATGGCGCGGGCTCGGCGTGATCCCCGGCTCCGGGCTCGCGCTCCGAGAGGAATACGCCGCGTTCGACGCCCGCCTCAAATTCGCCCTGCCCCCGATCCGGGGCAAGAGCCATCCCGCCTGCCGCTGCGGCGAAGTCCTGCAGGGCAAATGCAAATCCACCGACTGCAAACTTTTCGGGACCGCCTGCACACCGCTGCATCCCGTGGGGGCCTGCATGGTCTCCAACGAGGGGGCGTGTTCCGCATACTATCAATACGGAGACAATTTCAATGGATAACGAATCCTGCGTCACGCTCGCGCACGGAGCCGGCGGCAAACAGACCGCCGAGCTCATCGACCGCGTCTTCAAAGCTCATTTCTCGAACCCGGATTTCACCGGCGACGATGCGGCGGTCCTGCCGGTCGGCGGCGGCGAGATCGCGTTCACGACGGACGGCTTCATCGTCTCGCCCTACGAATTCCCCGGCGGCAACATCGGCAAGCTCAGCATCTGCGGCACGGTGAACGACCTCGCGTGCATGGGCGCGAAACCGCTGTATCTCTCCTGCGCGTTCGTGATCGAGGAGGGATTCCCCCTCGCGAAGCTCGACGAGATCGCCGCGGCCATGAAGAAGACCGCAGACGAGGCCGGAGTCCGCATCGTCGCGGGCGACACCAAGGTCGCGGGCAAAGGCCAGGTCGACCACGTCTTCATCACCACCACCGGCGTCGGACAGCTCACCCCGGGAGTCCGCACCTCCGGCTCGTTCGCGAAGCCCGGCGACGCCGTGATCGTGACAGGCGACGTCGGCCGGCACGGCTGCACCATCCTGCTCGCGCGGAACGAATTCGAGATCGAAGCGGACGTGACCAGTGACTGCGCCCCGCTCTGGGGCACGGTGAAGAGCGTGCTGGACGCCACGCACGACGTGCACGTGATCCGCGACGCCACACGCGGGGGCGTGGGCACGGTGTTGTATGAAATCGCGGCGCAGAGCTCCGTCGGGGTCCGCATCAATTCCGCCGACGTCCCGGTCGCGCCCGAAGTCCGCGGCGTGTGCGGGATGCTCGGGCTGGAACCGCTCTATCTCGCATGCGAAGGCCGTCTCGTGATCTTCGCGCCGAAGGAATCCGCGCAGGCCGTGCTGGACGCTCTCCGCAAGGGGCCGTATTCCGCGAACGCCGCCATCATCGGCGAAGTTGTCGCGGACCATCCCGGCAGGGTCGTCATGACCACCGAGATCGGCACGCAGGCCATCCTGCCCCAGCCCGGCGGCGAACTCCTGCCCCGCATCTGCTGATCGGACGCGGTTCACGACCGAACATAAAAAAATGACCCGGGCGCCCTTTCGGGGGTGCCCGGGTCGTTTGGTATTCGGGTGGAGATTCCGCGCGATTACT
>JAFYBD010000116.1 GCA_017540385.1 Lentisphaeria bacterium | reverse complement strand
TTCAGTTCCTGCGCGATGTTCAGCGGGGTCTGGCCGCCGAACTGCACGATCACGCCGTAGGGTTTTTCCTTGGCGTAGATGGAGAGCACGTCCTCGGTGGTAAGCGGCTCGAAGAAGAGCTTGTCGCTGGTGTCGTAGTCGGTGGAGACGGTCTCGGGGTTGGAGTTCACCATCACGACCTCATACCCCGCCTTCCGCAGCGCGAACGACGCATGGCAGCAGCAGTAATCGAACTCGATGCCCTGGCCGATGCGGTTCGGGCCTCCGCCGAGGACCATGATGGATTTTTTACCGCCGTTCGGGCGGACCGGTTCGCCGGAGTCAGCGTAGGCGCTGTAATAATACGGCGTGACAGCCTCGAATTCGCCTGCGCAGGTGTCGACCGCGCCGAAGCTCGGGACCAGTCCGGCTTTTTTGCGCGCCGAGGTCACGGCGAGCTCGGAAGAGTGAAGCAGAAACGCGATCTGGCGGTCGCTGTAGCCGAACTCCTTGGCCTGACGGAAAAGCGCGGGATCGGCAGCGAGGTTTTCGAGCGAACCCGCCGAGGCGATCTCGTCCTCGAACGAGGCGAGTTCCCGCAGGTGGCGCAGGAAAAAGCGGTCAATCTGCGTGAGGGAAAAGACCTTTTCGACGTCCCAGCCGCGTCTGAACGCAGCCCGGAGCCAGAAGATGCGTTCGGCGTTCGGAGTGACGAGCTTCGATTCCAACGTCTCGTCGGACGCTTCTTCGAAAGCGGCGTCCTTGCCGTCGGCGCCGAATCCGGCGTGCCCGGTCTCGAGCGAACGCAGCGCCTTCTGCAGGCTCTCCTTGAAGTTGCGGCCGATGGCCATGACCTCGCCCACGGATTTCATCTGCGTGCCGAGCGCGGGGTCGGCGGCGGGGAATTTCTCGAACGTGAAACGCGGCACTTTCGTGACGATGTAGTCGAGCGCGGGTTCGAAGCAGCTCGGCGTGGTGCCGGTGATGTCGTTGCGGAGTTCGTCCAGCGTGTATCCGACCGCGAGTTTCGCCGCGATCTTCGCGATGGGGAATCCGGTCGCCTTCGAGGCGAGCGCGCTCGAACGCGACACGCGCGGGTTCATCTCAATGATGATGCGGCGGCCGGTGTCGGGATTGACCGCCCACTGGACGTTCGATCCGCCGGTCTCGACGCCGATGGCGGCGAGCACGCGGAGGGAATCGTCGCGCATGGCCTGGTATTCGCGGTCGGTGAGGGTCTGAATGGGGGCGACGGTGATGGAGTCGCCGGTGTGAACGCCCATCGGGTCGAGGTTTTCGATGGAGCAGACGATCACGCTGGAGCCCTTTTTGTCCCGCATGACCTCCATTTCGAATTCCTTCCAGCCGAGCAGGGACTCCTCGATCAGCACCTCGTGGTTGAGGCTGGCCTCGAGGCCGCGCCGCACGATCTCGCGGAATTCCGCCTCGTCGCGGGCGATGCCGCCGCCGGTTCCGCCGAGCGTGAATCCCGGGCGGATGATGAGCGGCCAGGTGCCGATGGTGCGGGCGATGGCTTCCGCTTCGCTTTCGGAGTGCGCGGAACCGGACTGGGGCAGGTCGAGCCCGAGGTCCTGCATGGTCTTCTTGAAGAGCTGGCGGTCCTCGGCGCGGGCGATGGCCCCGGCGCTGGCTCCGATGAGCTCCACGTGGTAGCGCTTCAGGATGCCGTTTTTCTCAAGCTCCATCGCGAGGTTCAGCGCGGTCTGGCCGCCCAGCGTGGGCAGGATCGCGTCGGGGCGTTCGCGCCGGATGATCTCGTGGAGGATGTCGCAGGTGAGCGGTTCGATGTAGGTGCGGTCGGCGAGCTCGGGATCGGTCATCACGGTGGCCGGCTTGGAGTTCACGAGCACGACTTCGAATCCATCCTGCTTCAGCACCTTGCACGCCTGCACGCCGGCGTAGTCGAACTCGCAGCCCTGGCCGATGACGATGGGGCCGGATCCGATCAGCAGGATTTTCTGGATGTCAGTGCGTTTCGGCATTTTGACGACCTTTCAGAGCGGCTTCCACGAGACCGTCGAAGAGCGGATGCGCGTGCATGGGACGCGACTTGAATTCGGGGTAGAACTGGCAGCCGATGAAGAACGGGTGATCCGGTATCTCGACGATCTCCACGAGGCCGCGCTGGGGATTGACGCCGCTCACGCGGAGTCCGGCGGCTTCGAGCGCTTCGCGGTACTTCGGATTGAACTCGAAACGGTGGCGGTGGCGTTCGCGGATGCTCTGCTGTCCGTAGAGGCGATCCGCCAGCGATCCGGGCACGATCTCGCAGTCGTAGGCGCCCAGGCGCATGGTGCCGCCCTTGTCGTGGATCGTGCGCTGTTCGTCCATGAGGTCGATCACGGGGTGCGGGGTCTTCTCGTTGAACTCGGAGCTGTCGGCGTCGGCGAGCCCGAGGACGTTCCGCGCGAACTCGATCACGGCGCACTGCATGCCCAGGCAGATGCCGAGGAACGGTATCTGATACTTGCGGGCGAATTCGACGGCCCTGATCTTGCCGTCCACGCCGCGTGTGCCGAATCCGCCGGGGACCAGCACGCCGTCCACGCCGTCGAGCAGCGCAGCCGGGTCGGAGGTCATGAAATCCTCGGACTCGATCTTCTTCACGCGCACCTTGCACGAATGTTTGATGCCCGCGTGGCTGAGGGATTCGTAGATGCTTTTGTAAGCGTCCTGATGGCGGATGTACTTGCCGACGACCGCGATGGTACATTCGGTGCGGGGATGAAGCACGCCGTCGAGCCATTTCTTGTACCCGGCGAGGTCGATCTCGCGCGGTTCCAGGTGCAGCAGCTCCAGCACGCGCGTGTCGAACTCCTGTTCCTCCAGCTCCAGCGGCACCTCGTAGATTGAGTTCTGCACGTCCAGCTCCTCGATCACGCACGAACGCCGCACGTTGCAGAAGAGCGACAGCTTGTCGAGGTGTTCCTTCTCCATCGGGATCTCGGAACGGCAGACCAGGATGTCCGGCACGATGCCGATGCCGCGGAGCGAGGCCACGGAGTGCTGGCTGGGCTTCGTCTTCAGTTCCTTCGCGGCGCGGATGTACGGCACGAGCGTCAGGTGGATGAAGATCGCGTCGCCGGCCGGGGCCTCCAGTTTGAACTGGCGCGTGGCCTCCAGGAACGGCAGGCTCTCGATGTCGCCGGTGGTGCCGCCGATCTCGGTGATCGCGATGTCGACGTCCGGGCTCTCGAGCGACCGGATGGCCGACTTGATCTCGTCTGTGATGTGCGGGATGACCTGCACGGTACCGCCGAGGTAGCCCCCGGCGCGTTCGCGCGCGATGACGCTGCCGTAGATGCGGCCTGAGGTATAATTGCTGGCGTGGGAGCAGTTCACGCCCGCGATGCGTTCGTAATGGCCGAGGTCGAGGTCGGTTTCGGCGCCGTCGTCGGTCACGAAGACTTCGCCGTGCTGGTACGGGCTCATGGTGCCCGGGTCGACGTTCAGGTACGGATCGAGCTTCTGCATGGCCACGCGGTATCCGCGCTGTTTCAGGAGGAACGCGAGGGCGGCTCCGGTGATGCCTTTGCCGAGGCTGGAAACGACGCCGCCGGTGATGAAGATGTGCTTGGTTTTCATATTCTGCTGTCCTCCATGGTTTGACGGAACGCCGCAAAGAGCGCCGCGGCGTCGTGCGGTCCCGGAGCGGCCTCCGGGTGGTACTGCACGCTGAACGCCGGGAGCCGTCTGTGCCGGATTCCTTCGATCGTATTGTCGTTGAGATTGATGTGCGTGAGTTCAAGTTCCGGCGGCAGGTCGCTCAGCGCGAAATTGTGGTTCTGGCTGGAGATGGCGACCTCGCCGGTCAGGATGTTTTTCACGGGGTGATTGCATCCGTGGTGGCCGAATTTGAGGCGGCTGCACGTCGCGCCGCAGGCCAGTCCGAGCAGCTGGTGGCCGAGGCAGATGCCCATCATCGGGACTTTGCCGAGCAGCGCCCGGATGTTGTCGATCGCGTATGTCACGGCCGAGGGATCGGCGGGGCCGTTGGAGAGTAACACGCCGTCCGGTTTCCGCGCGAGGACTTCGGCGGCCGGAGTCGCGGCCGGGACGACCGTCACGCGAATGTCCTGCGCGGCGAGCATCCGCAGGATGTTGTATTTGACACCGAAATCGTAGACGATCACGTGGAACCGCCCGGAGTCGTTCCAGTCGTACGGGACCGGAGTCGTCACGACCGAGGCGTAATCCTTGCCGTCGAGCCCGTCCCACGCTTGCGCGCGCTCCACGGCCTCCGCCTCCGTGACGGCCTCGCCGCTCACGTGCAGGTATGCCTTCTGGCTGCCGTGGCTCCGCAGGTGGAGCGTGAGGGCGCGCGTGTCGACGCCGGCGATACCGGGCTTGCGGCGGCGCGTCATGAATGTCGAAAGATCCTCGGCGGAACGCCAGTTCGAAGCCGGGTTCAGTTCCTGGATCACGAGACCGTTCAGGAAGAGCCCGCGGGACTCCATGTCCTCCTGATTGCAGCCGTAGTTTCCGACCTCGGCGGTCGTGAGCGTCACGAACTGCCCGGCGTAAGACGGATCGGACAGGATCTCCTGGTAGCCGGTCATGCCGGTGTTGAAAACGGCCTCGCCGACGCAATCGCGCGGATGGCCGAACGCCCATCCGCGGAAGATCGCGCCGTCGGCCAGCGCGAGAAACGCCCGTTTCTCCCTCTGAAGTTTCCAAATCTCCTTGAAATCGTTCATATCAGTACGCTCTTACCTGATTGTTTTCCATGAAAAGTACCAGCGCGCGGTTCACCATGCGGAATCCGCCCGGCGTGGGATAGTCCCCGGTGAAATACCAGTCGCCGGGATAATCCGGGCAGCAGGAGCGCAGCGAATCCACGGTCTGGTAGACCACGCGGAGTTCGGCCTTCAGGCCCGGCGGGGTCAGCAGCAGCGCGATCTCCCGGTGCAGGTCCTCCTCGGGGATCGCGTCGTAGATTTCGCGCACGTGATTGTCGCAGGGGCCGGAGCGCTTCAGGGCCTTCTTCGCGGATTCGCAGGCTTTCTTCAGCAGGTCGGCCCGCCCGGTCTTCTTCAGGATGGAGACGGCGGCGCGGAATGCCACCAGGTCGCCCGCCGACGCCATGTCGATGCCGTAGCAGTCGGGGTATTTGACCGGGGGCGCCGAGCTCGCCACGATGATGCGTTTCGGGCCCAGACGGTCCAGGATCGGCAGGATCGCGTTCCGCATGGTATTGCCGCGGACGATGGAGTCGTCCACGACCACGAGCGTGTCCGTTCCGGGGCGGATCAGGCCGTAGGTCACGTCGTACACGTGCATGTAGAGTTCCTTGCGGCTGTCGGCGTCGGCGATGAACGTGCGGAACTTCGCGTCCTTGATCGCGACCTCGCCGAACCGGACCGTCCTGTCCTGATGGGACGCAAGCGGGATGAGCGTCTCGAGCATGCCGAGGAAGCTCACGCGGGCGGAGTTCGGGATACAGCTGAAGAACGTATTGTCGAAATCGCCGTCGGCGGCCTGGACGACCGCCGGGACGAGCGCTTTGCCGAGGTGACGGCGTTCGCGGTGGACGTCGGCGTCGTTCGGACGCGAGAAATAGATCCGCTCGAAGACGCAGCTGCGGCGTTCCGCCGGATCGAGGCAGTCGAGTATCTCCACGCCGCCGTCGGCCCGTGCGATGACGGCCTTGCCCGGCGGGAGCTCCATGACTTCGGAGGTGGAGCAGTCGAACGCCGCCTGGATCGCGGGGCGTTCGCTGGCCGCCGTGAAGACCTCGTCGTCAAAATAAAAATATCCGGGACGGATCGCATGAGGGTCCCGGATGGCGAAGGCGTCGCCCAGACCGTTGAAGCCGCAGAGGGTGAACGCGCCGTCGAGCTCGTTCAACGCCTGCCGGAGGATCTTCGCCCAGTCGGGCGTGCCCGGATGCAGGTTCGAGTCCTGCTCCAGATAATGCGCGATGGTCTGGAGGATCAGGTAGCCGTCGGCGCGGCTCTTCGGATGATGTCCCAGCTTCAGGAACTTGTCGAAGAGGTCCCCGGCGGAGGTGAGGTTGAAATTGCCCGCCAGCAGCAGCGTCCGCCTGAGGCAGCAGGAATCGTGGACGAAAGGATGGCACGCGGAAACCTCGTGTCGGCCGTAGGTCGCGTACCGGAGATGCCCCAGCAGGAGCCCCCCGTCGAAACCCGGCTGACCGCCGCAGCGTCCGAGCAGATCGGCCAGGGGGTCTTCCGACGCGGCGGAGCGTTCCACCGCGTAGGCCGGGGCGCCCGGTTCCGGGGCCAGGTTCAGCGACGCGATCCCCGCGCCATCCTGTCCCCGGTTGTGCTGTTTTTCGAGCAGCAGGGCCATCTTGCTGAATCCGTAGTCGGCGCTGCCGTATTTGCTGAAATAGTATTCGGACGGCTTGCGGAGACGGAGCAAAGCGACCGCACATTCGTGTTTGACCGCATCAGACATAAACCCGGAACTCCTTTCTGTGCGGGGAAAAGCAATTTGACGAAAAGCTATTTGTCGTGAGGGGAGCATAAAACGTGCCAATCGGTTTGAGGGTAAAACGGGGGCACGGTTTTACAAAACATGTAATCGACGCGTTTTTCATTTACGGTTTTTGTAATGCCGTGCGGCGGTTTTACGCTGGATGAAAGATTGGCACGGGAAATGCTCATGACCGGAAAACAATTCGAATCACACACACGCGATATGGAAAGGTAATAAAATGGCTCAGCAAATCTTCCGACAGCAGCCGCAGGGACTGTACGACCCGCGGCAGGAACACGACGCATGCGGCGTCGGCATGGTGGCAGACCTCAATGGACGCGCTTCGCACGATATTGTGACCAAGGGCATCACGATCCTGTGCCGTCTGATGCACCGCGGCGCGGCGGGCAGCGACCCGGAAACCGGCGACGGCGCGGGGCTGCTGCTCTCCATGCCCGACGAATTCTTCCGGGCGAAATCGGGCGTGAAGCTGCCCGAAGCCGGCAAATACGCCGTGGCCATGATCTTCGGCGGCCTCGGAACCGAATCCGAGGTGGAGCAGGTCGTCCGCGAAGAAGGCGGCGGCGTGCTCGGCTGGCGCGAAGTGCCCGTCGTGCCGGAGAAGATCGGCCGGACGGCGCGGAAAAACATGCCGGTGATCCGCCAGCTCTTCATCGACGGACGCGGATTCGAGGACAACGCGGCGTTCGAACGCAAGCTTTTCGTGATGCGCCGCCTGATCGAGAAACGCAAGCTCGACCTCTACATCTGCAGCATGTCGTCCCGGAGCATCGTGTACAAGGGGCTCCTGCTGGCGACCCAGCTCGAGGCGTTCTATCCCGACCTCGACGATCCGCTCTTCCAGTCGCGTCTGGCGATCGTGCACCAGCGCTACAGCACGAATACGTTCCCGACGTGGCAGCTGGCGCATCCCTTCCGCTACCTCGCGCACAACGGCGAGATCAACACCCTGCGCGGCAACCTGAACGCCATGCGCGCCCGCGAACGTCTCCTGAAAAGTCCGCTCTTCGGCGACGACCTCGCGAAACTGCTGCCGCTCATCGAGCCCGGGCAGAGCGATTCCGCGTCGCTCGACAACATGTTCGAACTGCTGGTCGCGGCGGGGCGTTCGCCGGAACACGCCATGCTGATGCTGATCCCCCAGGCCTGGGGCGCGAAATACTATATGGGACGCGACGTGCGCGGGTTCTTCGAGTACCACTCCGCGCTCATGGAGCCGTGGGACGGTCCCGCCGCAATCGCGTTCTCCGACGGCGTGAACGCAGGCGCGATCCTCGACCGCAACGGTCTGCGTCCGGCGCGGTACACAAAATGTAAAGACGGGCTCTTCGTGCTCGCCAGCGAGACCGGCGTGCTGGACATCCCGGCCGAGGAAGTCGAGCTGAAGGGCCGCCTGAAACCCGGCGAGATCATCCTGCTCGACATGGAGAACCACCGCATCGTGCCGGATTCCGAGGTGAAGAACCGCCTGGCGCGCAGCAAACCGTACCGCCGCTGGGTGGAGGAGAACCGCCTCTCCGTGCACGGACTCTTCACCGACATCACGGCGTCGCGTCCCGTGGGCGACCTCACGAATTCGCAGCGTTTCTTCGGTTACACCCGCGAGGACATGGACGTGATCCTGAAGCCGATGGCCGAACAGGGCAAGGAGCCGGTCGGATCCATGGGCAACGACGCCGCACTGGCCGTGCTCTCGGAGCGCCCCCAACTGCTCTTCCAGTATTTCAAACAGCTCTTCGCGCAGGTCACGAATCCCCCGATCGACCCGATCCGCGAGGAACTCGTGATGAGCCTGATGACCTACATCGGCAACCGCGGGAACATCCTCGAGGAGACGCCGGAACACGCCCGGCTCATCAAGCTGCGCCGCCCGGTCCTGACCGACGACGAACTGCACCACCTGCAGAATTTCGGCGCGCAGGGGTATCATTCGCACACGCTCTCCTGCGGATTCGCCGCGAACGGCGGGGAAAGCGCGCTCCGCGACGCGCTGAAACGCCTCTCCGAAGAGGCCGTGGCCGCCGCGAAGGCCGGCGAACACATCCTGATCCTCTCCGACCGCGATCTGCCGAAGGGCGAAGCGGCCATCCCGAGCCTGCTGTCCTGTTCCGCCGTGAACCGCGCGCTGATCGACGCCGACCTGCGTCCCGAAACCGGGCTGATCGTGCAGTCGGGCGAAGTCCGCGAGGTGATGCACTTCGCGCTGCTGCTGGGCTACGGCGCGACCGCCGTCAATCCGTACCTCGCGCTTGCCACGGTGACGGACCTCGCGAACTCCGGCGCGGTCGCGCTCGATCCGGTGACCGCCGCGGGCAATTACATCCAGGCCGTCGACAAGGGCCTGCTGAAGATCATGTCGAAGCTGGGCATCTCCACGCTCCGCAGCTACCGTTCCGCCCAGGCGTTCGAGGCGGTCGGCCTCAACCAGGATTTCCTGCGCGAATTCCTGCCCGGGACCGCCAGCAGGGTCGGCGGCGTGGGCCTGGCCGAGATCGCGCACGAGGCCGTGCAGAGAGCCGTCGCGGCCGATTGCGCCACATCCCCCCTGCTCCCCGGCGGCGGCCAGTACCGCTTCCGCAAGGACGGCGAGGCCCACCTGTGGACCCCGGAATCCCTGAGCACGTTCCGCCTGGCCGTCCAGGGCGGAGACTACGGCAAGTTCAAGGAATACAGCCGCCTGATCGACGACCAGGCGCACCGCCTGTGCACGCTCCGCGGCCTCTTCCAGTTCAAAAAAGTCCACGCGATCTCCGTGAACGAGGTCGAGAGCGTGGAGAGCATCATGAAGAAATTCGTCTCCGGCGCGATGAGCCTCGGCTCCCTCAGCCCGGAGGCGCACGAGTGCATCGCCGCCGCCATGAACGCCGTCGGCGCGATGAGCAACAGCGGCGAAGGCGGCGAGAACTCCGAACGCTTCGGCACGGACTTCAATTCCGCCATCAAGCAGGTCGCCAGCGGACGCTTCGGCGTCACGATCGAATACCTCCGCAACGCCCGCGACATCCAGATCAAGATGGCGCAGGGGGCCAAGCCCGGCGAAGGCGGCCAGCTGCCCGGCCACAAGGTCAACGAATTCGTCGCGAAGATCCGTCACGCCATGCCCGGCGTGACCTTGATCTCCCCGCCGCCGCACCACGACATCTACTCCATCGAGGACCTGGCCCAGCTCATTTACGACCTCCGCAACGCGAACCCGAAGGCGCGCATCTCCGTGAAGCTCGTCTCCGAGCTCGGCGTCGGCACGGTCGCCGCGGGCGTCGCCAAGGCGCACGCTGACGTGGTGCTGATCTCCGGCCACGACGGCGGCACCGGGGCCTCCCCGCTCACCAGCATCAAGCACGCCGGACTCCCGTGGGAACTCGGCATCGCGGAAGCCCAGCAGACGCTCGTG
>JAFYBD010000115.1 GCA_017540385.1 Lentisphaeria bacterium | reverse complement strand
GGGTGCCGGACCACTCGTCGCTTTCGGCGGTGACCGCGATGGTCATTTCATGGGGAGTGCTGAGCAGACGCCCGACCGGTGTCGCGTAGACGGGACCCCGGGGCTGGGCTTGGGCGGGAGCCTGGGCGGATGCGGTCGACGCGAACGCCGCGGCCGCCATCAGTGCCGTGCAGAGGATAAAGCGTTTCATGATGTATTCTCCTTGAAACAGGTTGACATTCTCGAGTTTCAAGGGTGAATATAGCATGAAAACAAGCCGTTTTCAAGACGCTTTCCGGCGATTGTCCGCGAAACGGCGCTTTTTTTATGATAATATAACGTTAAACAAACGTCATTAACGCTCTTTCCGGGCGGTTCGAGCTCATGCGGGCGCCCGTGCTTTCACATTGCGGCCTCGTTGATGCGCTTCGCCAGATCGGGCGTCGTCGCGAAACAGGGATAATAACTGCCACGCCACCAGATGCTCCGGTGCGTGGGATACACGTTTCCCATCCACGACGTCCCCTGGAGCAGCATTACGCCGTACACGTAGATGCGGCCGAATTCCTGCGGCTGCGCGAGCAGACCGCCGTCCCACGAGGCCGCCCAGCCGAGCGTGCCGTTCGTGAGCTCCGTGATGGAGGTGAGCGTGATCCGCCCCGGCGCACCCGGCAGGACGATCGGCGCGTCCTTCGGGACCGTGATCCCCCACGGCGAACCGTTCACGGGCGGGAGATCGTTGTTTGCGGCGGCGGGGCCGGAGAAAAACCAGCCGGGTTTCGAGTCCAGCAGCAGCCGGTCCCGCATCTTCCACATGATCGCGTCGCGCGATTCCGGCGTGAGGTCGGCGAAGCTCACGGTCTTCGTCGTGATGCTTCCGTCCGGCAACCGTCCGGTCACGAGCATGCGCGAGCCCGAGAGATTGTCGATCGTGGCGTTCTCCAGAATCGTGCCGTCCAGCAGCTTCACCACGAAATCCGATTGCGGCGCGGCCGAAGACACAAGGCAGACGGCCGCCAGAACGACGGCCAGGATGAAATGTTTCATATTCCCCCTCCTTTTTGAACTTGAAATCGAACGTGAAGCCGGGCGGTTACTGCGGCGTTTCCGGGCGCACCGCCAGATCGCCGGGCGAACTGCTCCAGAGCTGCGCCAGAGAGGAACCCCGGACCCAGCCTTCGTCGTTGTTCTCCAGCCGTACACGTACCCAGTCCATGCGGTTCTCCTCGATGGAGACTTCCGCACCGGCTTTCAGGTACTGTTCCACGCGGCCGGATTCCGCCGACGGCAGGCTGTACAGCGGGGTGTTCCGCACGATCACGATGGCCTCGCGCGCCGGGTCGTCGGCCGCGGCTTTCGCGATGAGCGCGGCGGAACACAGCACGGTGACGGCCACGCCAGCGTAGAACGGCCATTGCCAGAGCCCTGTGCCCGAACGGAAGTAAAGTCCGAGTCCGATCAGGAGCAGCATCAGGCCCGCCGCACAGCCGATCAGCCATTCGTCCGAACGCAGGAAATCGCGCGCCGCCTTCAGGAAATCCGCAGGCGATTCCACGCGGTATTTCGCGGGCAGCAGCAGTTTCCGGCGCGTGAGCTCGAGGTTTCCGGTCACGTCGGAGTCGCGCGGCTGGAGGTGCCTGGCGCGTTCGTAGCAGACCAGGGCGCGCGGGAAATCGCCGAGCTGGTAGAAGCAGTTCCCCATGTTGTACAGCAGCGCGGGCGAAACGTGCCGCGGGTCGATCTTCGAGGCGTAGTAGTCCAGCGCCTGCTGGAACTGCCCGGCGTCGTAGGCCGTCTTCGCCTCGTCCGGGGTCGTCGGCAGCGGCGCGGCGTCCTCGGCGGATACGGTGTTTGCGGTCAGGGCGAAGCAGAGCGCGAGCAGGATGACCGCGAACGCGCCGAACCTGCGCACGGCGGACGCGAGCTGCTTGCGGAATTTCTCGTTGAGTTCGCTTCGGAGCGACGGCATCCACGCGGTGTTCGCGAGGTCCTCCAGCTGGCGGCCGAGCTCGGGCGAAGTCTCCTTCACGCGTGCGGCGGATTCGCCGAGCGCGGTCCCCGGCGGCAGGTCGAGCATGTCGTTGAAGAACGCGCTCAGATCGGCTCCGACCTTGTCCGGGAGCTCGCCCGGAGGCGTTTTTTCGATGGCCGACGCCAGCGCTCCGCGACGGGCCCGGGCGGCCATGCGTCTGCGTGCGGCGGGGTCGGATTCGAGGGCGCGTCTGCGGGCACAGACGGCCGCGCTCGCTCCGGCGAAGATGCCGCCGACGAGCAGGAGCCCGAGCGAAATCCACAATGCGTTCAGGATCAGCGGCAGGGACACGCGCCCGCCGTCGTTCTCGTCATGGAGATACAGGATGCTTTCCGGGGTCGGCGCGGACGTCCCGGAGGGTACGGCGGCCGGATCGGCGTTCACGATGGCGGCCCCGGCGGGGATCGAGGCCACGCCCGCCGCCGCCTTGTCCACGTGCACGGTCTGTTCGAACCGGTACGGCACATATTTGCCGGTCGCGGCATCGAACGTGGAGCAGACGAACGGCACGCTCCAGTCGCCCTCGTCGACGGGGATCAGGATGCAGTTCACGGAGATGCCGGACGCGGTCTCGCGCGTTTCAGGCGGATACGCCCGGAAATGCTCCGGTTCGATCTTCGGCATGTTCAGCATCTCGGACTGCTCGCCGCCGGTGAAATTGATCTTCAGGCTCATGGGCTCGCCGACGCGGTAGGGGCCGGGCGAGACGGACGCCTCGACCTTCCAGTCGCCGAGCAGGCCCACGTACGGGGCGTCGGCCGGAGCGGGCGGAAGCGGCTTGACCGTGATCTCGGGCGAGGTCGCCGCGAGGGAGCCGCGTGTGGAGTCGAGACCGAAGAAATCGCGTTCGTCACGCAGGACCACGCTGGTCTCGGATTTGAGCTGGAACTGCCCGGCTGAGAGCGCGCGGAACTTCGTGTCGAACTGGTACACGGTGTATGCCGCGCCGCTGATGCGCTGGTTGTGGCTGGAGACGGACTCGAAATTCGGCGCGTCGGGATTGACTTTCCGGTAGTCGTGGAACCGGATCGTGATCTTGCTGTTCGACGGCGTGATGTCCGGGTAGTTCGCGAGCGTGAGGTCGTACGGCGACCGCACGTAGATCGAGAGCTGAAGCGGGATCTCCTCGCCGACCCAGAACGACGGCGTGCCTTTCTCCGAGCCCGGGAAAGTCATGTTCGCGAAGACCGGGCGGCTGCCGGACGC
This sequence comes from Lentisphaeria bacterium, assembly GCA_017540385.1. GTDB lineage: Bacteria > Verrucomicrobiota > Lentisphaeria > Victivallales > UBA1829 > UBA1732. Next base: position 2,460 of record JAFYBD010000115.1, on the reverse strand, counting down.
CTGCGCCTGGTCGAGCTTGGGTGCGGGCCCGACTTTGACCTTGACCGGCTGCGTCTTTTCCGGCTGGCGCGAATTGCCGTTCACGACGACCTCGAGCGACGGGATCGTGTATTCGCCCTCCTCGCGCGCCGTGAACGGGACGCGGAGGGTGAACTTGGAGGTCGTGACGCCGTTGATGATCGACATGCTCGAGCCGCTGGAGATGCCGCTGGTCCACTCGATGCCGTCCATGCGCGGAGGCGACTGCCGGAGCTGAAGACGGCTCACGTCCTCCGCCGAGATCTCGACATAGCCGCGCATGCCCACGGTGAGGTTGCGCGGCTGGACCGACACGTTCAGGTCGACGGCGGAGGCGGTCAGAGCGATGAAGAGAAATGCGAATGTGAAGATGCGGGCGAACATCGTTTGCAGGTACATGGCGTCACCAATCCTTTTCCACATAATTGTTCAGGCGGCCGCTCTGGCGAGTCTGGTTCGCATCCTTGAAATCGAGCTCATCCTTCGACATCATATTGAGAATGGCCTCGGCCTGCTGTTTGTCCATGTCGCCCTGGTCCTGCGGGGCCTCCTGGGCGGATTCCTGACGCGGCTCCGCGGGCTGCTGTTCCTGTTCGCCGGACTGCTCCTGCTGCTGTTGATCCTGCTCGCCGGAGTCGCCGTCTTCCTGCCGGTCCTGCTGGGGCTGCTGATTCTGCGAGAGCTGGTCGAGCGCGTTCTTCAGATGCTCCTCGGCCTTCTCGCCGTTGCCGCGCTCCTGTTCCTCGCGGGCTTTCTGAATCTCTTCCTTCGCCTGCTGAGCGGCCTGCTGCTGGCGTTCCTGATTCATCTCGGAAGCCTTCTGCTCCAGCTCGGAAACGGCCTGTTCGGCCTGGCTCGCGCTGTCCTGTGCGGACTGCTGCTGATCCTGCTGCTGATTTTGTTCGCCGGATTGCTGCTGCTCATCGGACTGCTGCTGATCCTGCTGCTGTTGATTTTGTTCGCCGGATTGCTGCTGGTCATCGGACTGCTGCTGATCCTGCTGCTGTTGATCCTGTTCGCCGGACTGCTGTTGCTGCTGTTGGTCCTGCTGATTCTGCTGGTTTTCCTGCTGCTGCTGATCGTGGGCCTGCTGGGTCTGCTGACGCGCCTGCTCCATGAGCTTCTTGAGCTCCTCGATCTGTTTTTTGAGTTCCTCGGCCTGCTTGCGGTCGGCCAGAAGAAGCTGCTGATTGCGAATGACGGACGCGTCGCCGGAGTGCGACCGCATGCTCTCGCGGTAGAGGTCTTCCGCACGGTTCAGCACGGTCAACGCCTCGCCGACGCCTTTCTCCGCGCCATCGAGGTCCTGCGCCTGAAGTTTCTGCATGGCGTCCTGAAGCCCGGTCCGGGCGTCGAGGTGGGAGATCACGCCGATGTTCTGATAGGCGGACGCGCGCACCAGCGGATCCTTCTCGGAAGCGGCGATGGCGCGTTCGTAGAACGACCTGGCTTTCTCGTCGTCATGCTCCACCTGCTGCTGATCGAGCCCGAGATTGTAGAGTTCGGAGGCAGACCGGAGCGGTTCGGGTTCCGGCGCTTCGGTCTCCTCGCCCGGATCCGGGACCGTCGCGGCCTGCCCCTGGACGGGGACCGGCTGGACGGCCTGAGCGGCCTGCTGAGCACGGAGTTCGGGCTGGAATCCGAGACAGAACAACGCCGCGACCGCGAGCAACGTCTGCACGGTGCGGGGACGCGTCTCCGAGACGCAGAAGAAGAGCGCGAGGAGGAAGAGGGCGGCCGCGAGCGGATAGGCGGGGCGTTCGATTGGGCGGAACATGGAGACGGAGTCCTCGCTCTCCTTCCGGTCGAGCATTTTGATGCGGGTTTCGAGTTCGTCGACGCCGCTGAACGCCGCGGTGGAACGGACGTACATGCCGCCGGTCCTGCGCGCAAGTTCGGTCAGCTGGGGTTCGTTCAGGGGGCTTTTCACCGGGTTGCCCTCGCGGTCGGTGAGGACGCGGAGCTGGCCGCGTTCGTCCTTCACGCGGATGACGGCGGGATTGGAGGGGTCGCCCACGCCGACTGCGAGGACGGGTATCTGCGCTTTGGCGAGGTCGCCGACGACCGATGCGCCGCGTCCGGTGAGCTCGTCGCCGTCGGTCACGAGGATCACGGCTTTGTGCATGCCCTGCGCGCCCTTGAACGCCTGCACGGCTTCCTCGAGCGCGAGCTGGACATTGGTGCCGCCGACCGGGATCGTGTCCGTGTCGAGGTCGTCGACGAGCTGGATGAAACTGGTGCGGTCGACCGTGAGGGGACAGATCAGGAACGACTCGCCCGCGAACGCGATGAGGCCGAAGCGGTCGCCCGGATTCTTCTTCACGATTTCGCGCACGAGCCATTTCGCGTGGTCCATGCGGCTCGGCTTCACGGCGTCGGAGAGCATGCTGCGGGAGACGTCGAACAGCACCAGCAGGTCGCGTCCGTTGGAGGTGTCCTGCC
>JAFYBD010000114.1 GCA_017540385.1 Lentisphaeria bacterium | reverse complement strand
AGCAGGACACGACCGAAGTCGAGGGGCGACCCTCGTGCGCGAGCGTCAACCGCACACTGTGAAAGTCCAGCCGTCGGTCTGGCAATAAAAAACCGGAGCCGGTTTGGAAGCCGGTTCCGGTTTGTTTATTTGCGCTGTGAGCAGGCGGATCAGAGACCGCCGCAGACTGCGAGGAGGACGCCCGCCGCGACGGCGGAGCCGATGACGCCGGAGACGTTCGGGCCCATGGCGTGCATGAGGAGGAAGTTCTGACTGTCGTACTCGAGTCCGAGCTTGTTGGCGACGCGCGCGGCCATCGGGACGGCGGAGACGCCTGCAGCACCGATGAGCGGGTTGATCTTCTCCTTCGAGAAGAGGTTCATGATCTTCGCGAACATGACGCCGGCGGCCGTGGCGATGCAGAAGGCGCAGCAGCCCATCACGAGGATGCCGACGGTCTGGAGACTCAGGAACTGCTCGGCGGAGAGCTTGGAGCCGACGGCGATGCCGAGGAAGATCGTGACGATGTTGATGAGCGCGTTCTGGGCGGTGTCGGAGAGACGGTCGACCACGCCACATTCACGCATGAGGTTGCCGAGCATGAGCATGCCGATCAGGGGAGCGGCGTCCGGGAGCAGGAAGGCGCAGAGGAGCGTGATGAGGATCGGGAAGCAGATCTTCTCGATCTTCGGCACGTTGCGGAGCTGTTTCATGCGGATCTTGCGTTCGGCCTCGTTCGTGCAGAGCTTCATGATCGGAGGCTGGATGATCGGGACCAGGGCCATGTAGGAATAGGCCGCGACGGCGATGGCGCCGAGGAGCGACGGAGACAGGCGGGAGGTCACGAAGATGGAGGTCGGGCCGTCCGCGCCGCCGATGATGCCGATGGACGCGGCGTCCTTGATGTTGAAGGAAATGCCGGGGATGAAGTTCAGTGCGAGCGCGCCGAGGAGCGCGCCGAAGATGCCGAACTGCGCGGCCGCGCCGAGCAGGGCCGTGCGGGGATTCGCCAGCATCGGGCCGAAGTCGGTCATCGCGCCGACGCCCATGAAGATCAGGCAGGGGAACACGCCGGACTCGATGCCGACCATGTAGATCATGCCCTGGAGTCCGTCGGGACCGCTGATGCCCGCGAGCGGGATGTTCGCGAGGAGCGCGCCGAAGCCGATCGGGAGGAGCAGAAGCGGTTCGAACTGCTTCACGATGGCGAGATAGAGCAGGATGAGCGCGACGAACATCATGAGGAGACGGCCGAGACCGAGGATCCAGGTGTGGGAGAAATCGGTGGTCGTCTGACGGTAGATGTCGTAGATGCCGGTGCTGTGCCAGAGGTTGCCGATGGCGGTGCCGAAGCCCGGGAGGGACTTGGCCTGGCCGCCTTCGCGCACGGACTCATTGTAATTCATCATGGGCTGGAACTCGGCCACGACGTCTCCGGTCTCGAGGGAGGAGGCGACCAGGAGGCCGTCGCGGACCTCTTCCACGGCCATGGAACGCGCGAGGATGACTTTGCCCTTGCTGCGGTTGACCGGCTTCACGATGAGGATTTCGCGTCCGTCGTGGAGGTCCTTTCCCTTCGCGAAGGAAACGGAGTACACGAGGCCGTAGCCCTTGGCGGCGGTGGTGGACTCGATCACGCTCTTCGCATTGTCGAGCGTGACTTTCGCGCCGGCTTCGTCGCCGGAGGCCGTCTTCTCGGCGGCGACCGCGACGGCGTCTTCCAGGTACTTCGCCATCGTGTCGGCGTTGCCCCAGACGTAGACGAGGAACACGCGGCCGGTGGCCGGGTCTTCGTACCAGTCGAAACATTCGTCGGGTTCGGACATCTGAGTGTTGCGCTTCAGGCCGGGGATGGCGGCCTTGAGCGTGTCGAGGGTGCGCGGGAGCGCGTAAACCGCAGTCTCGGCGGCCGCGACCGCCGCGGCCTGCGCCTGGTCGGCGGCGGCGTCCTGGGCGGACGTCGCGAAGCCTGCGGAGCACAGGACCGCGAAAAGGATCGTAAGGATGAAATTACGCATGGATCACTTCTCCTCGACTTTGAAGAGGGCCTGACCGGAGGTGACGACGGCCTTCACGTCGACGCAGATCTCGCGGACGATACCGGCCTTGTCGGGCTTGATCTCGTTTTCCATCTTCATCGCTTCGACCACGGCAATCACTTCGCCGGCTTCGAATTCGTCGCCCTCGGAGACCAGGATCTTGGTCACGGTGCCGGGGAACGGGCTGTTGATGTCGACGGTGTTGCCGGAACCGGCGGCCGGAGCGGCGGCCTTCTTGGCGGCACCGCCCTCGGTGACCTGACCGGCGAGGTCGGCGGTGATGACGCCGCCTTCCTTGACCTGGACGTTGAAGGTCTTGCCTTCGACCGTGACGGTGTAGGCGGCCGGGACGTCGTTCTTCGCCTTCGGGGCGGCGTCGGCGGCATAGCGGATGCCCATGGGCTTGTCGCCCTTCAGGAAATTGATGCCCTTGTCGCCGCAGGCGGCCGCGATGAAGATGTTCTCTTCGGTCACGGGGAGGTTGTTCTTCTGGAGGAGTTCGGTGTTGAACTTCACGCCGAGCTTCGGATTGGCGTCGTTGAGCTCAACGACGGACTTGGTGGTCACGGGGAGCTGGAGCTGGTCTTCGGCCCACTTCACGACCTGCGGATCGGGTTCGACCGGGGTCTTGCCGAAGTAGCCGAGGACCATCTTGCCGTAGCCGTTCGGATCGAGCTTCCAGGAGCCGTCGGCGTTCTTGCCCATCACGGCGTTGCGGAACGCCTGCTGGAAGTAGAACTGGGAGACGGGGGTGACGGAGGTGCCGAAACCGCCGCGTGCGACGACCTCGCGCATCTCTTCGATGCAGGAGTCGTACTTGTCGAGGCAGTTGTTGTCGCGCATCATCTGGGTGTTGGCCGTGAGAGCGCCGCCGGGCATGGGGCTGAAGATGATCTCGGGGGAGACCTGCATGGACTCGGGCGGCATGAAATACTTGCTCAGGCACTGCTTGAAGACCTTCTCGACCTTCAGGATCTTGTCCGGGTCGATGTCCAGCGTGTAGTCGGTGCCGCGCAGGCGGTGGTACATGGTCAGGATGTCGGT
>JAFYBD010000113.1 GCA_017540385.1 Lentisphaeria bacterium | reverse complement strand
CGCATCAGGTTGTCTTCCAGCGACACGTAGAAATGCGACATGCCTGGGTCGCCCTGGCGTCCGCAGCGGCCGCGCAGCTGGCGGTCGATGCGGCGGGAGTCGTGGCGGGAACTGCCGAGGACCAGCAGGCCGCCGAGTTCTTCCACGCCGGGTTCGAGCTTGATGTCGGTGCCGCGGCCCGCCATGTTCGTGGCGACCGTGATGGCCCCGCGGCGTCCGGCGAGCGCGATGATCTCGGATTCGCGGGCGTGGTTCTTCGCGTTCAGCACGTTGTGCGGGATGTTCTTCATGCGGAGCATGCGGCTGACGAGCTCGGAGTCCTCGACGGAGATGGTGCCGAGCAGGACCGGCTGACCGCGTTTGTACGCGGCCTCGGTCTCGGCCACGATGGCGCGGAATTTCTCGCGCTTGGTCTTGAAGACGGTGTCGTTCACGTCCTTGCGGATGCACGGGCGGTTCGTGGGGATCACGACCACGTCGAGCTTGTAGATCTGGTGGAACTCGTTGGCCTCGGTCTCGGCCGTGCCGGTCATGCCTGCGAGCTTCTGGTACATGCGGAAATAGTTCTGGATCGTGATCGTGGCGAGCGTCTGGGTCTCGCTTTCGATCTTCACGTTCTCCTTCGCCTCGAGCGCCTGGTGCAGGCCGTCGCTGAAACGGCGTCCCGGCAGGATTCGCCCGGTGTGCTCGTCCACGATCAGGACCTTGCCCTCCATGACCACGTAGTCCACGTCCTTCTCGAAGAGGCAGTAGGCGCGGAGCAGCTGGGAGAGGTTCTGGAGCCGTTCGCTCTTCTCCGCGAACGCTTCCTGGAACGCCTTGTGGCGCATGAGCTTGGTGCGGTAATCGGTGGACGGGTCGTTGTCGATGTCGTGCAGGGCGTTCAGCAGGTCAGGCAGGACGAACGCGTCCGGGTCGTTCGGCGACACGGTGTTGCGGCCGCGTTCGGTGAGGTCCGCCTCATGCTGCTTTTCGTCCATGGAGAAATACAGGTCCTCCTGGACCTCCTGGAGCATGCCGCGGTTCTGGTCGCTGCGGACGAACGATTCGTAGCGTTCGAGGCGTTTCAGGATGTCGGCGTCCTCGAGGATGTGTGCGAGGAGCTTGTGGCGCGGCATGCCGAATTTGACCTGCAGGAGCTTGCGGATGGCTTCGTCGAATTCCTCCTCCGTGGCCTTGCCCTCGTCGCGGCGGTCGATCACGGCCTTAGCCTCCTGGAGCAGGCGCGTGCAGAGCGCTTCCTGCTTGCGGTACAACGAGGCCACGAGCGGCTGGAGCTTATCGAACTGATGCGTGGAGACGCTGACCGGGCCGGAGATGATGAGCGGCGTGCGGGCCTCGTCGATGAGGATGGAGTCGACTTCGTCGATGATGACGTAGAAATAATCGCGCTGGACCAGGTGGTCTTTGTCCGTGGCCATGCCCATGTCGCGGAGGTAGTCGAACCCGAACTCGCTGTTCGTGCCGTAGGTGATATCGCAGGCGTACTGGGCCTTGCGCTGGGCGGAGTGCATGGAGTTCTGGATGCAGCCGACCGTGAGTCCGAGGTATTCGAAGACGCGGCCGACCCACTGGGAGTCGCGGAGCGCGAGGTAGTCGTTCACGGTCACGAGCTGGCAGTTGCGGCCGGAGAGGGCATTCAGGTAGAGCGGCATGGTGGCGACGAGGGTCTTGCCTTCGCCGGTGGCCATTTCCGCGATCTTGCCCTGATGGAGCACGATGCCGCCGATGATCTGGACGTCGAACGGGATCATGTCCCAGACGAGGTCGTGTCCGCAGACCTGGTAGGTGCGCCCGACCATGCGGCGGCAGGCGTTCTTCACGACGGCGAACGCCTCGCACATCATGGAGTCGAGCGATTCGCCCTTTGCGTAGCGGTCCTTGAACTCCTGCGTCTTGGCTTTCAGCTGCTCCTCGGTCAGCGACTGGTAGGATTCCTCCAGGGCGTTGATCTTCGCCACCAGGGGACGCAGGCGCTTCACGTCACGGGCCGATTTGCTGCCGAATACTTTTTTGACAATCGTTGCAAACATGAATGGTCTTTCTTAATGGTTCACATCCGACGGGCGGATCAGGATTTGCTGCCGGGGACGTCGATGGGCTGTCCGGCGCGGCACATGGGGCACTCCTCCGCCGTGTAGGTCGGCAGGGAGAGCTGAAGCAGGGAGAAGAACGGGATGCCGCCGAACGAGACTTTGCCGCCGCTGCGGTCGGTCACGACGGCCACGGCCACCGGATCGGCTCCGAGGGAACGCACCAGGTCGATCGTCTGCTGGACGCGGCCGCCTTCGGTCACGACGTCCTCGGCCACGATGACTTTTTCGCCCGGACGGAGACGGAACCCGCGCTTCAGCACGAGCTGGTCGTTCTCCTTGTCGGCGAAGATGGATTCGATATGCAACGCGCGGGCGATCTCCTGGCCCACGAAGAGTCCGCCGACCGCGGGGGAGATCACGGTCTCGGCCTCGATCCCGGCCGCTTTGATGCGGGCTGCGAGCTCAGCACAGAGCTGTTCGCCGACCCACGGCTTCTTGAAAACGAGCGCAGCTTGGAAGAAGCGGTTGCTGTGCTTCTTGCTGCGGAGCTGGAAATGCCCGGTCAGAAGGGCTCCTGCGGCCTCGAACGCCGCGATGATTTCCTGGTCTGTCATGTCGATGTCTCCTTTTTTCGCCTCAGCGGAACGTATCCGGGGAGGACGGTTGAATCCACAGGTGGAAGTCGATGGAACGGCCGCCCACGCGGAGCGTGAGCATGGTGTTCAGGCGGGTGAGCAGCAGGGCGTAGGGGACCTTCACGCTGCCGCCGGGGACGTTCACGGAAACGCAGCAGTCGCCGAGGATGGGTTCCGCTTCGCGGACGACCTCGATGAGACGCTGGAGCTTGGCGAACTTCGCGCGCAGTTCGTGATCGAACACATAGGGCTTGTGGCACTTCGGACACAGGACCTGGATATTGCTGTCCGCGCAGTCCTGCAGGCTGAACTGGACGACGCCGTCGCAGCCATCTTCCGCGCAAATGAAATCGACCTTTGCCTGGCCGTTCCCGCTGGTTTTGTCTTCCGACATTTTCGAATCCTTATGTTGAGGGGGATTTAGATTAGGTTCTGACTATATCCATTTAATATAGCACACTTTTCCCGTTTATGAAAGGTGTTTTTCCGAAAAAAACGGATTTTTCCCGGGCGAAACGGGACGACGCGAAACGCCGGACCGGTGTTTCACGGTCCGGGAGACGCATTTTGAGGCTGGGGAACGGCGGATTATTTCGCCTTCATCACCCGGATCTTCATGACCTGCGGCGAGGATTTGCCGTCGACGCCGGAGAAGACGAGTTTCGCCGTGCCGTCGGCGGGGATCAGGTCGGCGGGGATCGGCACGGTCTTCTCGACGCTCTGGCCGCGCTCGGTATTGACGTCGCCGGAGAAAACCTCGCGGCCGTTCCAGGCGATCCTGAGCGCGGACCCGCGTCCGGCCACCGCGACGCTCAGCACCAGCGCCTCGCCGGAGGGGAGGCCCTCGACGGTGTACTCGAACGACGTCCCGGCCGGGGCGATGCGCGAACGCCTTCCGTCCGGGGAAACGCGCACCTGGGTATTTCCGGCGGCGACCTTATGGTCGATCTCGGACTGTTGGTAGCCGGGATCGATCTCGTCCACCAGTCGGCGGCTGTTCCCCATCTCCATGCGGACGCGGCTCACGACGTCGGAGCCCTCGGCATCCCATTCGGTTTTGGTGAACCGATTGAAATACACCGCGTAATGCTCGTCCATCAGGTCCATGAGCGGGCGGAACTCCAGGTCTTTCGGGAAGATGAGGTCGCGGCTCCTGAACTGTCCGAAGCTCCCTCCGGGAATGAGTTTCGACAGGAGATCCTGCGTATTTTCCGCCACCATCACCGGCGGCGTCTCGTACGTCTGGCCGTCGGTGCGCCAGGCCCGGGCACCCGGATTCGCCGGATCGGCCGGCACGATGCCCGCGAGCACGAGCGGGCCGTACATGAGGCAGACCGGATCGCCCGGCTTGTCGGTCATGGGAACCGCGCGGAGCGTGAAATCAAACGAAATGGACACGAGGTCGGCGTCCTCCCATTTGCGGCGGATGGCGATGTAGCCGTCCTCGCCCGCTTCGGCGGACACCGGCTCGTTGTTCACTTTCAGCGTCATGCCCGGGCTCCAGTACGGCTTGCGGATTTTCAGCGTGAACTCGGCGGTGCTGCCCTCGCCGGGATAGACCCGGACCGAGACCCGGTCGGAGTGCGGGAACCCGCCGGACACGGTGAGGCGTTTGCGCGGGGTCATGTCCACGCGGTACATGATGCCGTTCGGCGGCGGATATTTGCCGATCACGGTGAGCCACTGGAGACCGTCGAGCGAGATTTCGGAGTCCCAGAACTGGTTCAGGTACAGCTCGCCCTGTTTCCCGGCTGCGACGAGCTCGCCGTAACGTCCCGGATTCTCCAGCCCGGTCCCGACGCAGCAGGTCCAGACGTGTTCGCTGCTGGAGAAATTCTTCACGGCGACGGATGCGAGCGGCTGGAAATAGCAGTACGCGCCCTCGCGGTCAGGCCGGATCACCGACGCCACATGGTTCAGCGTCACACGTTCGGCGAAATCCATCACGGAGGCCTTCGGGTCCCACTCGTAGACGAGCTTGGCGAGCTTCAGCATGTTGTAGCAGTTGCAGGACTCGGTCGTGTGGGCGGAGAGATGCTTCGCGTCGTCGCCGACGGGAAAGAAATACTCGCCGTCGCCGTGGCCGCCTGTGGCGTAGCTGCGGTAATTCGCGACGCGGTCGTAGAAGAAATCGGCGATCGTGCGGTATTTCGCCTCGCCGGTGAGCTCGTAGATGCGCCCCATGCCGGTCATCTCCGGGATCATGGTGTTGCCGTGGCGGCCGGTCAGGATGTCCTGCTTGCGGCTCAGCGGCTCCATCAGGGCCTCGTGGTAGAAATGCTTCTTCGCACATTCGAGGTATTTCGGGTCGCCGGTGCGCGCGGTGAGGTCGGCCAGGACCTCGTCCATGCCGCCGAACTCGCAGGAAAGCATCTTCTGATTGTTTTCCGGCGTGAGGTTGGAGACCACGGAGACCACGAAGTCGCCGAGCTTCTTCTCCACCTCGAGCGCTTCGGTCGTCTCCAGCGCGTCGGACACGTCACGCAGCCCCGCGAAGAGCTTGTGCAGGGAATAGAACGGCGACCAGATGCCGTTCAGTTTGAACGGCTGCGCATCGACGATGTTTTCACGGAGCTGCGTGAACGTCTTTTTCGGGACCGGGAACGCGTAACCGTCCGGGTCGGCAGCCTGCATCTTCGCGATCTCGCGCACGACGTACTCGGCCTGCTTCCTCGCCTGCGGGTCCTTCGTGATCCGGTAGACGTAGGCGAGCGCGGAGAGATAATGCCCCATCGCGTGACCGGAGAGCTCGCCGTCCTCCCAGCCGTCGTACCGGTCCGCCTTCTTCGGGAGCCCGGCCTGGATGCGGAAGGGTTCCAGCAGGCGGTCCGGCTTGATCGTGTACGCGATGTAATGGTTGTTGACTTTCTGGCGGTCGGCGAGCGGGCCTTTCGTCAGCTTCACGAAATCCACGGGGACGCTTGACACGGCTTTCCGCGTTTCCTGTCCGGGGTACGGGAACGGGACGGACGAGGCTTCACAGACGATTCCGGCGCAGCAGAGGGCGGCGGAGAGGATGAGACGATGGTTCATGGAGAGATCCTGGTACCGGTTGAATGAGGCGGCTCCGGGCTGAGCCCGAAATCGCCGACGGGGGTTGATTGTCTGTTATATTTTTGATACTATAACGCCCGAAAGCCGGGATTGCAAGGGCGCTGCCGTCTTTTTCGCATTTTTCGCGATTCGG
>JAFYBD010000112.1 GCA_017540385.1 Lentisphaeria bacterium | reverse complement strand
GGGCGGCAATCGTCCCGCAGGTCAGGGCGGCAATCGTCCCGCAGGTCAGGGCGGCAATCGTCCCGCAGGTCAGGGCGGCAATCGTCCCAACCGTCCCGCGGGCGGCGGTGGCGGCGGTTTCGGCGAGACCATCAACTATTCTACGGCTGAAAAGATCACCGGTCCGTGGACGTTCCGCGGTCAGGTGACCGGTTCCGCCGAGAACAGCTTCACGATTCACCCCGGCGTGGTCGATTTCAAGGGCCACACCTATCTCTTCTACCACAACGGCAAGCTTGATCGCGACGGCCAGACCGGCCAGAGCCTCCGTCGTTCCGTTTGCGTCGACGAGCTCTTCTTCAACGAAGACGGCACGATCAAGGCCGTGGTCCAGACCAAGGACGCCATCAAGGAGCCTCTGAAGTAAGGACCTCTCCGTGCCGGAGCTCAGCCCGGCACCGTTGAAACGGAGGACTTGTCCTCCCTCATTGCGCCGTACATCATCCAGCATGGTGTACGGCGTTTTTTTGACTGTTTTCAGCTCGGGAAGCGTTATGTAACGCGCAAAAAACGCGCGAACGGGCAAATCGGGCGTTTCCGGGCGTTTCCCGCCGATTTTTCGCTTGACAACGGCTTTCCCTCACGCTACATTATGGGAGAAACGATTCCGCCCGGCGGATTCGCCTCAATTCGACTTCACATTCAACCGGATTCCCGTCCGCAACAAACAAACCAAAGGTGAACCAATGACATCCAAACACCTGTTCCTCGGCACTCTCGCAGCGCTCGCGCTCACGGCCTGCCAGTCCTCCAAGGACGTCGTCTACCCCGGCGTCGACCTCGAACCCTCCGGCAACCCGATCTTCACGGACGCCTGGACCTGCGACCCGGCCCCGCTGGTGGTCGGCGACCGCCTGTATGTCTACACGGGCGAAGATATCTACAAGGACGGCGAAAACATCGGTCTGCCCGGCAACTACAACATCGCCGACTGGCGCGTCTACTCCACGACCGACATGGTCCACTGGCGCAGCCACGGCGTGAAGCTGAGACCCGAAGACTTCCCGAACGGCAAGAAGGGCATCGCCTGGGCGGCCCAGTGCATCCAGAAGGGCGACAAGTTCTACTGGTACGTCACCTATAACACCCCGCAGGGCGGCCAGTGCGTCGGCGTCGCCATCGGCGACACCCCCGTCGGACCGTTCGTCCCGCATCCGAAGCCGCTCGTGGTTGACAGCGACACCCCCGGCCGCGGCTGGAACGACATCGACCCGACCGTGCTGATCGACGACGACGGCACCGCCTGGCTGGCGTGGGGACAGAATTCCTACATCGCCAAGCTGAAAGACAACATGACCGAGATCGACGGCGAGATCACCGACCTGAAGCTCCAGAGCTATATCGAAGGTCCGTGGCTCTATAAGCGCAACGGTCTTTATTACAACATCTACGCCGGTTCCGGCGGGCGCGGCGGCGAAGCCATCAACTACTCCACCGCCGAAAATCCGCGCGGCCCGTGGACCTATCGCGGCCAGGTCACCGGGGCCGCCGAAAACAGCTTCACGATTCACCCCGGCGTGGTCGACTACAAGGGCCACACCTATCTCTTCTACCACAACGGCAAGCTTGACCGCGACGGGCAGAGAGGCCAGAGCCTCCGCCGCTCCGTCTGCGTCGACGAGCTCTTCTTCAACGAAGACGGCACCATCAAGCCGGTCAAGCAGACCAAGGAAGCCATCACTGTCCCGCTGAAGTGATGCCTCATCCCTGATCCGTCAATCCAGGCCGTCGGCTCCTCGAAAAGCCGGCGGCCTTTCTTTTTTCTTTTTTTGCCCCTTTCACCTGAAAGCGGAAAAAAATATCATTTTATATTGGAAATGGATTTGAAACGATGTCCAAGCGTGCTATAGTATTAGTTGCTAATCCATAGTCCCCGGCGTTTTCGATGGGGTTTTCCTCAAATCAGATCAGCCCAAGAGCGGGCAGAAAGAGACAGGTTCATGAAACGCATTCTCGCAATCCTCTCCGTTGCGCTCGTCGGTGCGGCCGTTCCCGTGTTTGCCGCTGACTTTTATGACAACTTTGCGAACCCGAATATCTCCATCACTCGCGCAGACCCCAATAACCAATGGTCCGGCGTTACCACGCAGGTCTTCAGCTACGGCAATTATGACGTTATCAGAACTCAATACGACCAGTACCATCCAGTCGCGGCGTACCAGGATTCTTTCTACAGGATTCGCGTTACCGGAGACAATGTCGATCTTTATCTCACCGATGCCACCGACAATGTAGGCGGCGCTTATCAGGTTAATGCTCTGGAAAATAAAATTTCCAAGTACGGGTATACCTATGTGGCTTCGGCCGATCAGAGTAAAGTCAATACCGGCAATATTACAACCCTGAACACTTCGGAACGCATTAAGGTCGGTGAATCCATGGAATCTCCCTGGTGGCATGATGACACCTCCAACAACCAGAGTGTGATTACCCGTTACGGATATTACCTTGGGACTTTCCAGGCCGGAGATGAAATCGAAATCTACATGCAGGATTCGACCGGCAGTTTCAGCAAATCGAATACCCAGGGGTTTATGGGTTCTTATGGTGATGGCGTCAACTTTGCCGACACATTGGTGCAGTATCAGAGAAATGTCGGCTGGCTTGAGGCGAAATCGGTCATGCCGCTCGCTGCGCTTGATGTTGGTAACGGCAACCGGGTGTTTTACGGTATTTACGGCGAAACGTCCGGCTCGCCGCTTCCCGGGGGTGCTGCCGTTTACGTGGTCGCCGGCCTTCTTGCGTTCGGCTTCATCGTCCTCCGCCGCAGAAAAGCCATCGCCGTCTGATTCGCTCACGGTGAACTCTCTTTTCGAACTCAGTGGAAATCCGCCCCGGTTGGGAAACTGACCGGGGCTTTTTTGCGAACCGCCAACCAATGCGCATCGGGAAGATTCTTCCTCGATCCGAGCTCTGGAAACCATGAAGAAGATCCAAATCGTTCTGGCCGTCATCACAGGATTGATCGTCCTGGCCTCGTGCCTTGGTCTTTTCGGGTATTACGGGGTGAAGGTGATGAAGCAGACCCAGCAGCGGATGTCGGCCAGGGCGGCGTTCGACGCGAAGGACTGGAAGAAGGCCGAAAAGCTCCTGAAAGCGTACGTCTCGGAGGATTTCAACAGCGAGGAGGATTTCGTCCGTCTCGCCCTGGTCTACCGGCACCTGGGAAACGTGGAGGAGGAGATGCGATGCTGGGGCAGGGCAAGCGACCTGAATCCGCTGAAGCCGGAGTACCGGGACGATTACATCGCCTGCGCCCTGAGCGCCAGGGCATTCCGGCACCTGCAAACGACTCTGAGCCACAAGCTCAGTTTGAACGTGGAGCTCTCGCCGAAGGAAAAGCTGCTGTACCTCATCAGCGCGGTCATCACGATGCGGGAAAAAGACGCCGAGCAATTCTATTCGGTCGTGCTGGAGGAGGATCCCCTGTTCTTCCAGAAGGATGACCTCGGAAGATTTGCGGAATTCCTCGTGACCTACAGGCAGCTCGACCCGGACGAGCGCAAGAATTTTATTGAATCCGGCATCGAGTCGGACGATCCCTTCGTGCGGCAGGAAACCATCCTGTTTTCTCTCGCCGACCTCGAGTGGACCGGGGGAGACGCGGAGACCTTCCTGGAGAAGAAGGAAGCTCTGCTGAAGCAGGTCGCCGACATGAACCGTTTCATCGGGATCCCGCTTCTCGCGGATTTCTACTTCGGCGTGCTCAAATTCGGCACCGTGATCGAGCTCGCCGAGCCCTATCTGGCGGACATCGACGACGTCCCGCTCTCCATCATCTACGCCGAGAGCTGTGTTTACGGCTCCCGGCCTGAGAAGCTGCTCCCCCTCATCGAACACTACCGGGCCCTCGGACGGACGCACCGGACGCAGTGCTCTTATTTTGAGGCGCTGTACGATTTCACGCAGGGCGAGGAGAAGAACGACGAACTCGCCGCACGGATGCGCGAGGTCGGTTCCGCCGCTCAGACGGACCTCGCGAACCTGATCAATCTCCAGCTCTCGCTGAACAGCGACAATGTGGAGAACATCCGCAATTTCCTCGAGGTCATCATGCGGAATCCGCCCTTCTACGATATGCAGGACCGGGCCCGTGCCTCGGCCCGTCACTATCTGGGAACCAGGATCGAGGCGGATCCTGCGCTCGCCAAGGATCCCATGATGGCCAGGATCGCCCAGCTCATTTCGACCCCCGAAGTCAAGGATCCCTTCCTGATGCGTCTCATCATCGCCGATCTGAGCAGGAGGAATCTGCTCTCGGAGCAGACCATCCAGGAAACCCTCGCCGATTACCCGTACGATCCGTATCTGCTCCAGGTCGCCGCCGAATTCGAGCTCTTCAACGGCCGCCCCGATCTCTGCCTGGAGTACACCGAGCGCTATTTCTCGCTCAATCTTGAGAAGCGTTCCTCGAACTGCGATCTCCTGCACATGCTCGCACAGGAGCTGTCGGGAAACATCGAAGAGGCCACAAAGGAATACACCGCCCTGGTCGACAACTCCGAAATGGACCGGGGCATCCTCTACCGCTACTTCAGGTTCTGCATTCAGCACGGACGCACGAAGGAGCTGGACAAGATGGCGGAACGCCTGGGGGCCTCGTCGCTCCAGGATCTGAAGGGGCTGGCGCCGTACTTCCGCGCCGAGGTGCTGTTTTCCCGGAAGCAGACCGAGGATGCTCTCGCTCTGCTCGAATCGGCCGGGACGGAATGTCCGGATTTCGTGTTCCACGCGGCGAATATGTTCACCGCCCACGACAAACTGGACCAGGCTCTTTCGCGTTACCTCTCGCTCGTCGGCACGTATCCCGATCAGCGGCTGGTCCTCGCTAACATGGCCGAAGCCTATCTGGCCAAGGAGATGAAAGCAGAGGCCCTCTCCTCCGCCGAGCGCGCCTGGGAAGAGGAGCCTGACGATCAGTTCGCCCAGTTCATCTATGCCAAGATGCTTGCGGCGAACGGGCGTTATCAGGCCGCCGAACGGGTCCTCCGAATCCCGTATCGCCGTATCGAGCTGTCGGATGCGATCCGGGAACTCTGGACGGACATCATGATCCACTGCATCCAGGAGGATTTCGAAAACCGCCTTTATCTGCACGCCCTCGACCGGGCCAATCACTATTTGGTCCTCTTCCCCGACGATACCATGTTCCAGGAATACAAAGCCCGTGCCGAGGAGGATTTCCGGCAGGAGGAGGCCTGGCGGTTCATCGATGACGACTGGTTCGTCCCGTCATCGACTCAGGACGATGCCGACGGTGATCTTTTCCCGGTTTTTTGAGCTCCTGAGCCGCTTTTTTTTATGTTTTTTAAAAAAACAACTTGAAATAAACTGGAAGCATGCTATATTAGTTTGTAAAACGAATATCTTTCCCTGGATTTCTCCGAGGGGGAGCAACCCTTAACCGTTCCGGCTTTCAGGCAAAGCCGGGCAGAAAGAGACAGAAGCAGATGAAACACATCCTCGCAGCCCTCACAGTCGCGCTCGCCGGCGCAGCCACCACCGCGTCTGCGGCTACTTTTTACGACTTTTACAACAATGTCAGTGTGAGCGACACGGAATCTTATAATAGGGATATAGGGGATCAGTACTGGTTTCCTAAATACTATACGGACACTGTTACGTATGATGATTTTCAGATCCTCAGAACCTCTTCCCGTGACGCTCCACTGGGTTCAACTGCCCACTACAGACTCGCAATTACCGGCGATAACGTCGACATTTATCTGACCGACTTCATTGATAATGTAGGCAGCCCTAATAACGTAAACGCCATTAAGAATAAGGGCATCACCCAGTACGGTTATCGCTATTTGGACGCAAATGGCAATCCTGTTTCGGTAGATCCGGTGAAGACTGATTTGCCCGCTACTCCGGAGGTGATTGATTCCGTGACTTTCAAAGAGGGTACTCCCGAGGAGTACACGGTCACCCGCAACCAGTATAAACTCGGGACGTTCTCGAAAGGCGACGTCATTGAGCTCTATATGGAGGTGGGCGATAATGGTGCGGCATATTCGTATGCCAGCTATAACAACGACGTTCAACACGATGGTGCTCGAGGCGGATATGGTGATGGCACAAAAATCATTGAACATACCGATGAACTGATGCTTTACTACAAAGGAAATAATAGGGAGGCGGCTCAAAAAGCCATGCCGCTTGCGGCTCTTGACGTTCCCGGCCCCGGCCGCGTCTATTTCGGTATCTATGGTCAGGCTGCGTCCGGCGGTGGCACGGTCGGGTCCCCGCTCCCCGGCGGAAACGCCATCTACGTGATCGCCGGCCTCTTCGCGCTCGGCTTCATCGTGGCCCGCCGCAGAAAAGAAGTCGCGGCCTGAATCGCTCACGGCGAATATGCTTATTGAACGATTTCGAAGAAATCCGCCCCGGTTGGGAAACTGACCGGGGCTTTTTTGTTTTTGAACCTCGAACCAACCGCATCGGGAAGACGCTTTCGGAATCGAACCTGGAGTAATAATGAAAAAGACAAAAATCATTCTGGTCGTGATCCTGGGATCGGTCGTCCTGCTCGCGTGTCTCGGTTTCCTGGGGTATTTCGGGGTCAAGACGCTGCGCCGTTCCCATCTGCGGATGGAGGCCCGGGAGGCGTTCGCCGCCGAGGAGTGGAAGACGGCGGAAAAGCTCCTGCAGGCATACGTCGCGCAGGACCCGGACAGCGAGGAGGATGTCGTTCGTCTCGCCCAGGTCTACCGGCATTTCGGCAACGCGGAGGAGGAGATGCGCTGCTGGTCCAGGGCGAATGTGTTGAACCCGCTGAAGCCGGAGTATTGGGACGATTACACCGCGAGCGCCATGAAGGCCCGTGCGTTCCAGCATCTTTACGCATCCCTGATTTACAAGGTCAATTCCAAAGCGGATATGTCCCTGAAAGACCGAAAACTGTACATCATCTGCGCGTTCATTACCGGGCGCACCAAGGAAGCGGGCCAGTACTACCAGCGTATGCTGAAGGCGAGTCCGGAAATCTTCCACCGGGATGATCTCGGCCGGCTGGCGGAATCCCTGGTGACCTACGGAGAGAACACCTCGGATGCGCTCTCGACATTCCTGTTGCGCGGCATTCAGTCGGACGATCCCTTCGTGCGGCAGGAATCGATCATGCTTTCTCTGGCCAGCCTCAGGGTGTCCTCCGACGGGGACGAGAATTCCGTCCAGAAGGAAGAAGAGCTGCTGAAGCAGATGGCCGAGCTGAACCGGTTCGTCGGGATCCCACTCCTGGTGAGTTTCTACTTCAGCCGGATGCAATTCGATTCCGTGATCGAGCTCGCCGAGCCATATCTCGCGGATATCGACGATCTCCTCGTTTCCGTCTTCTATGCCGAGAGCTGCGTGTACAGCGCCCAGCCGGAGAAGCTGAAGCCGCTCATTGAGCATTTCCGATCCCTCGGTCGGAAGTACAAGATGCAGGTCTCCTATTTCGAGGCGCTGTATGAGTTCAGTCAGGGCGATGGGACGGGCGACGCGCTCGCCAAATATATGCAGGCGGTGGGCACAGCTGCGCAGACGGACCTCTCGAATCTCATCAACCTCCAGGTCGCGCTGAACGGCGACAATGTGGAGAAAGTATCCATTTACCTCGAAACGATCATGAAGAATCCGCCGTTCTACAACTTACGGGAACGGGCCCGTTCTGCGGTCCGGCACTATCTGGGCAGAAAGATTACCGAGAATCCCGCCCTCTCCGATGATCCCCGGATGGTCAGGATCGCCCAGCTCGTTTCGAAGTCGGACGAGAAGGATCCCTTCCTGATGCGCATCATCCTGGCCGATCAGTACAAACGGAATGTGCTCACGGAGCAGATCGTTCAGGGGTACCTGAAAGATTTTCCGTACGATCCGTATCTGCTGCAGATCGCCGCCGAATTCGAACTCTTCAACGGCCACCCGGAACTGTGCCAGGCATACACCGAACGGTTCTATGAGTATGGGGCGGACGAGGAGGAACGCTCCACGACCTTCGATTTCCTGCACATGCTCGCGCTGGAGCTCATGGGACAGGTCGAAGAGGCCACAAAGGAGTTCACCGCCCTGGTCGAGAATACCGAAATGAACCGGGGCGTCCTCTACCGCTATTTCAGGTTCTGCATCGGCCACGGGCGCCAGGCGGAGCTGGATAAGATGGCGGAGCGTCTGGAATCCTCGAAGGAGCCGGATTTGAAGGCGCTGGCTCCGTTCTTCCGTGCGGAGGCCCTGTTCCTGCGGGAGAAGCCCGAGGAGGCTCTTTCTCTGCTGGAAACGGCCAAAACGGACCGTCCCGACTTCACTCTCTCCGCTGCAAACCGGTTCAACGCCCATGACAAACTGGACCAGGCCCTTTCCCGTTACCTCGCGCTGGTCGGCAAGTCTTCCGATCAGCTGTTGATCCTGTCCAACATCGCCGAAGTCTATCTGGCCAAGGAGAAGAAGGCGGAGGCCCTCTCCTACGCCGAACGCGCCTGGGAAACGGACCGTGACGACGGCCTCGGCATGTACATCTACGCGAAGATGCTCGCGGCCAACGGGCGTTATCAGGATGCGGAAAGAATCCTCAGGGTGCCGCCCCGCCAGATCGAACTGCCGGATATGATTCGTGAACTCTGGACGGACATCATGACCCATTGCGTCCGGGAGGATTTGGAAAAAGGTGTGTACCAGCGCGCCCTCGACCGGTCCAGGCACTACCTGACTCTCTTCCCCGACGACGCCACGTTCCTGGATTTCAAGAGCCGCGCG
>JAFYBD010000111.1 GCA_017540385.1 Lentisphaeria bacterium | reverse complement strand
GGCCATGATCCGAATTTCCGGCGGTGCGGGACGCGGTTCCCGTACCGCCTTTTTTCAATCCCGAAAGGAGACTGCACCATGAATGTCCTTTTGATCAACGGCAGCCCGCACGCTTCCGGCTGCACCTTCACCGCCCTGTCCGAAATCGCCGACACGCTCCGCGCGGAGTCCGTCGATTCCGAAATCTTCCAGCTCGGCACGAAACCGGTCCGGGGGTGCGTCGCCTGCGGCGTTTGCTCCGAACGCGGCGAATGTGCGTTTCAGGACGACGTCCTGCCGGCCCTGGTCGAGGCCGTGAAACGCGCCGACGCGGTGGTCATCGGGTCGCCGGTGTATTATGCCGGGCCGAACGGCGCTCTCTGCGCGCTGCTCGACCGCCTGTTCTACTCCGCGGGGAAATATCTCGCGGGGAAACCCGGCGCATGCGTCGTGAGCTGCCGACGCGGGGGCGCCAGTGCGGCGTTCGACCGCCTGAACAAGTATTTCACGATCCAGCAGATGCCGGTCGTGTCCTCGCAGTATTGGAACTCCGTGCACGGGTTCACGCCGGACGACGTCCGCAAGGACGCCGAGGGGCTTCAGACCATGCGCACGCTCGCGCATAATCTGGCGCGCCAGCTTCGCATGGAGGCAGCCGTGCCGCCGCGCACGGACCACGAGGAACACCTCTGGACGAGCTTCGCGGACGGCAAATGACCCCCGGACGATGACGAGATGACGAGGGCGGCTTCCGGGTTTATCCGACAGGTCGACGACCTGATGTACGGCGCGGAGTGCGTGTTCCGCGGCCTGCGGATCTTTTATTCATGTCCGCGACTGTGGCCGTACGCCCTGCCGCCGCTCGTCTGCGTCTTTCTGCTTTACGGCGGGGTCCTGGCCCTGATTCATTTTCAGGCCGCTCCTGCGCTCGAAAGCTGGCTGACGGGCGTCCAGTTCCCCTCGTGGCTTTCCTGGCTTCAAACGGCCCTGCAGACCGGTTTGACGGCGATCCTGTGGATCGCCTCCGCCCTCATCCTCCTGATCTGCCTCGGATCCATCTACGAGATGTTCGGCGGCATCCTCTTCGACTACCTCCTGGAGGCGTTCGAGAAAAAGGCGTTCCCGGAGCGGCCCGGGGGCGGCCAGACGATCCGCGAGACCGTCGTGCTGACCTGCGGCATGGCGACGTTCGCGGTCGTCTCCGCGATCAAAATGCTCTTCCTGCTCTTCCTGAGCTTCCTGATCCCGGTCGCGGGACCGCTGCTCTTCTTCCTGTATTCCGGCGCAGTCTACGGCGTGTCGTATCTCTCCGGCAGCGCCATCCGCCAGAGCGCGGGCATCCGCGTACTGAAACGCCAGGTCGCGCGGAACCGCCTGGCCGTGCTCGGATTCGGCTGTACCGCGAACATCCTGCTCATGATCCCGTTCTTCATCCTCATCCTGATGCCGGGACTGGTCATCGGGGGCTCCATCCTGTATCACGGCAAGCTCATGGACCCGGCAGGTCCCGTTGAGCGACCAAGACGCGAGCTCCCCGCCTGAAACCGGGCGGTCCGAAGAGGTTCCGAGCAAAAAAACGCCGGACCGATGAAGTCCGGCGCGTGAGATCGAATCACGTATGACAGGGGAGGGGGGATCAGTCCTTCCGGATGACGTACGATCCCTTTTCGGCCGCAGGGATTTCGCCGCGGCTGTCGAGCTTCACGACGCGTTCGCCTGCGGAATTGCAGACCGGGCAGTTCACGACTTCGCCCTCGGTCAGGAGACCGCAGACGGTGCAGATATGGAGATTCTCAAGGCCGCGGAAGGAATTCTCCTGCGTGCTTTCGAGCCAACCGTCCTGCTTCAGCACCTTGTTCGTGACCTCGAGTGTGATCAGGACTTCCGGCGGCATCGTGGAGTTGTCGGGCCGGAGGAGGATCTGCTCGTATCCCTCGGGGGCGGTCATGACGCGGATGGTGGAGGGTTCGACGACGGCGTTGAAGCCCTGGAGATTGAATTTGCGTCTGGTCACGGCCAGAATCGTCTCGTGACGCTGAGCGAGGATTTCCTGCGAGTTCGCGAGGGCCCGGAGGAAATAGCTGTCGGCGTATCCGCCCCGTGCGGCGTCGCGGCAGCGTTCCGCGCAGGCGGAGAGCTCGGACTGGGTCTGCTTCATGAGATTGTAGGTCTCCTGATCGATGAACTTCTTGTTTGTGTTTTTGTTGCACGCGCTCAGGAGAAATGCCGAGCAGAGCAGAGCGGCTGCAAGCAGAACCAGTTTCAAACGTTTCGACATCATGTGTCAAACTCCGGGAAAAAAAGAGTGTTTCGTGTGTGATCCAGAAGCCCGGTTTCCCCGGGCGAAATGACATTGAGTAAACAATACATCCGTTTTCGGGAAAATCAACCTGAAAAAAACGTTTTTGCTCAATTTTTCCGCTTTTTTATCCGCGATTCTCTCTGTTTGCATTATTCCGCGATGCGTGCTATATTAAAAAAACGATTATGACCATCGTTTTCGTTCCCGAAACCAACCCCGGAAAGGCGGCCGTCCCATGAAGCATCTCACGCTCTCCCGCGCACTCTCGCGGTTTCTCGCAGTCTCGTCCCTGTGCATCGTTTCCTGGTGCGCCGTTTCCTGCGCGTCGCAGAACCCGGGCCGCGACTCAGAAGGCATGGCGTTCGTCGCCGGGATGGGCCTCGGCTGGAACCTCGGCAACACATTCGACTCGCTCCCGAACGACCGCAGCGCCCGCGCCGGTCTGGAGACCGAGACCGCCTGGGGCAACCCGAAGACCACGCGCAAGCTCATCCGGTACATCAAGGAACAGGGATTCGACACCATCCGCATCCCGATCAGCTGGCACGCCCACACGGGCGACGCGCCGGACTACACCGTGGATCCGGCCTGGATGGACCGCGTGGACGAGGTCGTGACCTGGGCCCTGGCGGAAAAACTGTATGTTATCATCAATATGCACCACGAGAGCGCGTGGCTGGAGAAGGCGTCGACGGACTACGAGGGGACCATGGCCGAATACCGCGCGCTCTGGACCCAGATCGCACGGCGTTTCCGCGACCGGACCGACCACCTCATTTTCGAGTCCATGAACGAGATCGACTTCAAGGACGTCCCGCTCGAGGAGAACGGCGCGCTCGTGAACCGCATCAACGGCGAATTCGTGAAGCTCGTGCGGAAATCCGGCGGGGCGAACACGAAACGCTGGCTGCTGCTGCCCGGGCCGTACGCCGACCTCGACAAGACCTGCGACCTGCTGAAACTCCCGGACGATCCGCGCTGCATCGTCTCGGTCCACTACTACATGCCTTCGACGTTCGCCATCGCCACGCCCGGCACCAGCTGGGGCTACAGCTACACCTGGGGCACCGACGAGGAACGCGCGAAGATGGACGAGTATTTCGACAAGCTCAGAACCACGTTCCTCGACAAGGGCGTCCCCGTCATCATCGGCGAATACGGCTGCCTGATGCGGAACAAAGACCGCGCCGCGCGCGTCGATTATTTCCGCTCCATCGTGCGACATTCGCGCGACAACGGCATCTGCCCCGTCTTCTGGGACAACGGCGAGGAGCTCGACCGCCGCGCCTACGTGTGGCGTCAGGAAGGCGTCCTGCCGGTCCTGACCGGGAAATGAGCACGGCCATGCGAATCGTTTCCGCCGACTGCGAACGCCACGCGGGGGCCATCCTCGCGCTGCTGAACGACGCCGCGCTCCACACCACGTGGACCTACGATTGCGACGCACGACCGGACTCTTACATGCACGAGTATTTCGACGCCCATGATCCGATCCTCGTCGCCGAGGACGACGACGGCGCGTTCCTCGGGTTCGCTTCCTGCGGGGCGTTCCGGCCGCATCAGGGCTATCTGCACGCCGGGGAACACTCCCTTTACGTGAAGTCGGATGCGCGGCGGAAAGGCGTCGGGACGGCGCTCCTGCTGCGTCTGGAGGACGAATGTCGCGCCCGGGGCATCCACACCCTGATCGGAGTCATCGACTCGGACAACGCCCCCAGCATCGCGCTGCACGGGAAATGCGGCTACCGTTACGCCGGGACCCTGCATGAGGCCGGACGGAAGTTCGGCCGCTGGCTCACGGTCGTGTACTACCAGAAGATCCTCTGACGTTCCCTTTTTTTTGCTTTTGATTGACGGCTTCTCCGACTTGGGGAGGCCGTTTTTGTTTGCCCGCGTCTCTCCGCAGGGGGATGAGCCCCCCGGCATCCGGGCATAAGAAAGGCCGGACACCGTTTTGAGGGGGTGTCCGGCCGGGAATCAGCTGGCTGATCAATCAGCCGTGAGACTCACGCGATTCGCATCAGATGCCCTTGAACAGGAGCGGAGCGAATTCGCGGAGGCTACGACGCCAGGTCAGCCATTCGTGAGCGGTGCCCGGGGACATGTAGAACGTGACCGGGAGGCCGTATTCCTTCATCTGGTTCGCGATGTTGCGCGGACCGTCGGCGTTTTCAGCTTCGCCGTGGGAGATGAAGATGGCATGGAGCTTCTTGGAAGGATCTTCCTTCGCAGTCTTGAGAGCTCCGTTGTAGGCGTTTTCAACAGCGCCCTGCATGCCGAAGAGGCCGGAGAAGCTGCCGAGCCAACCGAACATGTCGAGGTTGGAGGTAACGGTGCTCCAGGTCTGGCCGCCGCCGCGGGAGAGACCCGCCATGGCACGGTGATCACGATCCGGAATGGTGCGGAAGGTCTTGTCGATGAAGGGGATGAGTTCCTTCACGAAGATCTCGTTGACGCCGCCGCCGCCCATGCCCATCATGCCGCCGAAGCCACCCATGCCGCCGCCGGAGCGACCGACGTAGGAGTTGGCCTTCATGTCGCCGCAATCCATGACGATGATCATCGGAACGGCCTTGCCGGCCGCGATGAGGTTGTCCATGATGTTGGCGGTACGGCCCTGGATCATCCAGCCGTTTTCATCTTCGCCCCAGCCGTGCATGAGGAGGAGGACCGGATAACGCTTGTTCGGGTTGGTCTCGTATTCAGCAGGCGTGTAAACGTTGCAGATACGTTCGATGCCGCCGTTGATCTCGGACCAATACTGGCAGCGACGGACCTGTCCGTGCGGGACGTCCTTGTTGAAGTGGTGGTAGGCGCCTTCTTCCTTGGATTCGGGCACTTCGATACCGGACTGCATGGCGTTGCTGTCGAAGTAGGCGCCGGTCTTCTGGTCGGAGACGACGTTGCCGTCGACGCGGAAGGAGTAGTAGTGGAAGCCGACCACGAGCGGATCAGTCTTGACTTCCCAAACGCCGTTGGAGCCTTCGACCTTCTGCAGGTGATAGAGCTTGTCGCCGGAGCCGTCGCGGAGACCCTGGGAGATGGTCACATCCTGAGCGCCGGGGGCGGTGAGTCTGTAGATGACTTCGCCGGTTTCCGGATTGACTGCGGGATAGGATTCGCAGAAGATGGTGGTTTCAGAGGGGACGAAACCTTCGGGGAGACGGTTGTTGCCGCCGCCGCCGAACATGCCCATCATGCCGCCGGACTGGGTCGCGCCGAAAGCGTTGCCGCCACCGGG
>JAFYBD010000110.1 GCA_017540385.1 Lentisphaeria bacterium | reverse complement strand
GTAGTGATGAGAGCTGTGCCGCCGGAAGAGACAAAGACACCTGCACCGGTGATCGTGGTGTTCCTGACATACCCGCCATTTGACACATTGAGAATACCATCTGCGGAATATGTGGTGTAGAGCGCCGTCCCGCCGGATGAAACCATAATGACAGCGCTGGATTTGGCCGTGGTCCTGGTGGCCGTGCCGCCTTTGGTGATGTACATGCAGTCGCCTTGATTGAGCGTCATGTCGGCTACACTCGTTGAGACATAATAATCTGCCATGATGGAAATCCCTTCGCTGTGTTTTTTTGTCAATATTAGGAAACCATGCTGTACTATAGCATGAAAGAAGGAAAAAAACAAATGCAAATCAGGATGAATTCAGCAAAAAGAGAACAATCATCCAACATTTCCCTGTGCCGTTTCACTGAGGTGGGAGGGCAAGCCCTCCACGGCGGATGTGTCCGGCTCCGCTCGGACACAAGGGCAAGCCCTTGACTGCGGTAGTGCGCGGCTATCGTTCGCGCACAACCATCCATGAAACAAAAATCCCTCCGGACATGAATCCGAAGGGATCGTGAAACAAGCTGAAATCGCGGGATTAGTGGCGCTCGCGGAGCCAGGCTTCGACGAACTGGTCCAGGTCGCCGTCGAGCACCGCGGCGGTATTGCCGGTCTCGACGCCGGTGCGCAGGTCCTTCACCATCTGGTACGGCTGAAGCACGTAGGAACGGATCTGGTTGCCCCAGGAGTTGTCGGTCTTCTCGCCGGAAATCTGCGCGGCCTGCTGACGGCGTTTTTCCTCTTCGAGTTCGTACAGGCGCGCCTTCAGCATCTGCATCGCCATCGCGCGGTTCTTGTGCTGGGAGCGTTCCACCTGGCAGGAGACGACCACGCCGGTCGGCAGGTGGGTGATGCGGACGGCGCTGTCGGTACGGTTCACATACTGGCCGCCCGCGCCGGACGCGCGGTAGGTGTCGACGCGGAGGTCCTTCTCGTCGATCTCGATGTCGATCTCGGTGTCGATCTCGGGGAAGGCGTCGACGGAGGCGAACGAGGTGTGGCGGCGCGCGTTGGCGTCGAACGGCGAGATGCGGACCAGGCGGTGGACGCCGCGCTCGGCGCGCATGTAGCCGTAGACGAATTCGCCGGTGACCTTCAGGACGGCGCTCTTGATGCCGGCTTCGTCGCCGGGCTGCATGTCGATGATCTCGTCCTGGAATCCGCGGCGTTCGAACCAGCGGCGGTACATGCGGAGCAGGATGCTGGCCCAGTCGCAGGACTCGGTGCCGCCGGCGCCCGCGTGGATGTAGACGAAGCTGTTGCAGCGGTCGAACTTGCCGGAGAGGAAGCTCACGATCTCGAGCTTGGAAAGTCCGGCTTCGAGCTTGGCCCAGGCGTCGTCGGATTCGTCGAGGAACGAGGGATCCTCCTCGGCGAGTTCGGCGATGGCCAGGAAATCGTCGGCCTCACGTTTGAGCTTGTTGAACGGCTCCACGATGTTCTTGCACGAGGAGAGCTTCTGGACGGTGGACTGCGCCTTCTCCTTGTCGTCCCAGAAATCGTTCTGCGCCATCGTCTTCTCGATGTCGGCGATCTGGGCGAGGGTCTCGTCGATGTGCAAATAGGCGGACAGCTTCTCCAGCCGTGCGGTCAGGTCCGCGCCGTGCGCCTTGATCTCGTCAATGGTCATGCCAGGTCTCCGGTGAGCTTACGCCTGCGCGAGAGAACGGACGAGCGCCACGGCCTCCTCGACGGATTTCGCGATGGCGTCCCAGTTTCCGGCGCGCATGTCGGCGGTCTTGCCGAGCCAGGTGCCGCCGACGGCCGCGACCTCGGGGATCGAGAGATAATCGGCCGCGTTGGCGCTGGTCACGCCGCCGGTGGGCATGATGCGGATGCCGAGGTGCTTGTAGGGGGCGACGAGCGACTTCAGGAACTTCACGCCGCCTGCGGCTTCGGCCGGGAAATACTTCAGGAACGTGCAGCCGAGCTCCATGGCCTGTTCGGCCTCGGACGGCGTGCAGACGCCCGGCGCGAACGCGAAGCCGCACTTCACGGCCTCCTTCACGACGGTCGGATTGAACCCGGGCGCGACCGCGAACTTCGCGCCTGCGTCGAACGCGCGGTGCAGGTCGCGGACGTTCAGCACGGTGCCCGCGCCGAGGTAAAGCTCGGGGAATTCCTTCGCCGCCGCACGGATCACGCTCTCGGCCGCTTCGGTGCGGAACGTGATCTCGGCTGCGGACAGCTGTTTTTCCTGCAGGATCGAGCACATGCGGAGCCCGTCTTCTAGGTTGTCGAGGACCAGGACCGGGACGATCCGGATCGCGCTCAGGCGCGTCAATGCGGCTTTTGCGTTCCGCTGAAATTCTTCCATGATGTTTTGCCTTTCCGTAAATGGGATGAAAATGTTGCCGTATCGGGGCCGGGAGGAGACCCGGCGCGGGGGTTATTTCTTCTTCAGGACGAGCTTGGCGGGCGCGCCGTTCACGGTGTCGTCAGTGATGATGCACTCCTTCACGTCCTGGCGCGAGGGCACGTCGAACATCACGTCGAGCATGATCTTCTCCATGATGGAGCGCAGACCGCGCGCGCCGGTGCCCTTTTCGCTCGCCTTCTTCGCGAGGGCGGCGATGGCTTCGTCGGTGAACGTGAGCTTCACGCCCTCCATCTCCATCAGGGCCGTGTACTGGCGCACGATGGAGTTGCGGGGCTCGGTCAGGATGCGTTTCAGCGCCTCCTCGTCGAGCGGCGTGAGGGCGGCCGTGACGGGCATGCGGCCCATGAACTCGGGGATCATGCCGAAATGCACGAAATCCTCGGGTTCGACGGCGGAGAGCGGCGACTCCAGCAGGAGCTTGTTCTCCTCCTCGGTGCGCTTGTCCTCCTCGCTGGCGTTCTCAGTTCCCTGGGTGAACCCGAGCACATGACGCCCCACGCGGCGCTGGACGATCTTGTCCAGGCCGACGAACGCGCCGCCGCAGATGAAGAGGATGTTCGAGGTGTCGACGTGCAGGTACTCCTGCATCGGGTGCTTGCGGCCGCCCTTGGGCGGGACGTTCGCGACGGTGCCTTCGAGAATCTTCAGCAGAGCCTGCTGCACGCCTTCGCCGGAGACGTCGCGGGTGATGGAGACGTTCTGGCTCTTCTTCGCGATCTTGTCGATCTCGTCGACGTAGATGATGCCGATCTGGGCGCGCTCGACGTCGTAGTCGGCGGCCTGGACCAGGCGCAGGATGATGTTCTCCACGTCCTCGCCCACGTAGCCGGCCTCGGTGAGGGTGGTCGCGTCGGTGATGCAGAACGGCACGTCGAGCATCTTGGCGAGGGTGCGGGCGATGAGCGTCTTGCCGCTGCCGGTGGGGCCGATGAGCAGGACGTTGCTCTTGTCCAGGTCGACGTCGGACGCGTCGTAGAGGTTCTTCGATTTGAGGCGGTTGTAATGGTTGTGGACGGCGACGGAGAGGATCTTCTTCGCCTGCTCCTGACCGATCACGTAACGGTCGAGCTCGGCCTTGATGTCGGACGGGGCCGGGACCTCGAGACCGTCGACGAACGGCAGACGGCCGGAAGCGGCTGCCTCATCCGCGGGCTCCTCGGCGTCGGACGGCGCGGCGGCGGGTTTCTGATCCGCCGGGAAACCGTTCCGGGTGAAGAGCGTGTCGCAGATGGTCACGCAGTTGCGGCAGATGGCGGCGCCGCCGGGACCGGCCATGAGGCCGCCCTTGAGTTCGGCTTCCGTCCGGCCGCAGAAGGAACAGCGTTCGGGTTTCTTCATGGATCAGTTCCCCTTGATTTTGAGGGCGGCGACGTCCGCGCGGGGCGGGAGCACATGGTCCACGAGACCGTAGTCCACGGCCTCTTCGGCGGACATGAAATAGTCGCGCTCGGTGTCGCGTTCGATCTTCTTCAGCGTCTGGCCGGAATGCTTCGCGAGGATGGTGTTCAGCGCGGCCTTGGTGCGCAGGATCTCCTTGGTGTGGATCTCGATGTCGGTGGCCTGGCCTTCGGCTCCGCCGAGGACCTGGTGGATCATGATCCGGGAGGACGGCAGGGCATAGCGTTTGCCCCTGGTGCCCGCGGAGAGCAGCACGGCGGCCATGGACGCGGCCTGCCCCATGCAGAACGTGCAGACATTGCAGGGAAGCGACTGGATGGTGTCGTAAATGGCGAGACCGGCAGTCACGACGCCGCCGGGAGAATTGATGTACAGGGAGATGTCCTTCTTCGGGTCTTCGCTTTTCAGGAAGAGCAGTTCCGCCACGACCAGGTTCGCAATGGCATCGTCGATGGGATCGCCCAGCAGGATGATGCGGTCGCGGAGCAGACGGGAATAGATATCATAGGAACGTTCGCCGCTTCCGGTC
>JAFYBD010000109.1 GCA_017540385.1 Lentisphaeria bacterium | reverse complement strand
CTATGATTTTTCACGAGGAAATGCACGTGCATTCCATGGAAAAAACTGGTTACCACAAAATGAGTTCAAAGATCGATTTTTAGCAATTTCTCTCTCGGCGATCTGTCCTGTCTCCTTATGCCCGTGACCTAAAATTGAGGGGGAAAAAGCCCGCTAAGATTTCGCAAAACAATCTATGCACAGCATTCCGAAGGTCAAACTGGTGACATAGATTATTCGGTCACAGGCTGGCCAGGACACCTCTGCCATCAAGCATTGTTTTTTGACATCGGTTTATTTTCTTTTGTGACAGGATAAACTTACTTCTTTTGATAAGCGGCAATTCTCTTTGCCACGTTGTCCTTGAGGTTATTGTAGTAGAACGTGTAGTCGTCTTCATGGAAGCTCTGCGGCCCGAAGAATTCGGGATCCGCAAGGTAATCCCATTTGGCGTTCGTCACGATCACGCCGCGTTTCAAGCTTGGAAACCGGATCCCATACGGGCGGATCCGACTCCGAAAAACAATTTATACCCTGTTAGGGGGGAAATCAAGCCATTTTCCCGCCTTTTTTCGAATTATTTATGACATCGACGAGTAGGAAAGGACGCTTATGCGTCCCCGCTTCGCCGGGGCACACAATGTGTGTTGAAATAGTGCGCGGCTACGTTCAAGCACACTCATGGTGTGTCGAGCAGTGCACAGCACTACCGCAGTGGAGGCTCCGCCTCCCCGAGGAAATCCAGCGAGAAATCCAGGATGTATCCCGCCGGACGGGCGCGCAGCTGGTATTCCTCATGCACATTGATGGTCCAGCCGTCGTCGCCGCCTACCCCCATGTGCGCGCCGTCCACGATCAGCCACGTCCGTTTGCCGGGTTTCAGCTCCCAGCTGTGGTCCGCCGCCATCAGGTCCCACGGGGAGACGTGCAGCGCGGAGAACTGACGCCCCGTGCCCGACACGACGCGCAGTTTCTTCGACGCCTCGTCGCCGTCGCCGGAAAGCTCAAGTGAGAACACTTTTCCGCGTCCGCCGCATTCGGTCGGCACCAGATAGTTTTCGAGCATGTCGGTCACGGTGGTCTCCCAGCGGCCGACGAGCGAGGCACGCGTGCGATCCGGGTAGTTCTCGTAGGGGCCGCGCCCGAAATACTTCACGTTCTCGAACCCCTCGACGAGCGGGAAGATCATGCCGACGCGCGCGATGGAGTGCAGGTCGTTATGCTTGAAGTTCACTTCCTGATGATAGTCCAGAAACCGGTTCTGGCTGGAAGAGATGGTCCATGTGACGTGCGAGTCGATCCGGTCCGCGATGCGCGTGGTGACATAGACATGATAATGCCCGGCGCCGGGCGTCTGCTCCCATTCGAATTTAACGAGCTTGCGTTCGGCATGGAACAGCGGCGCCCAGTCCTTCGCGAACGTGCCGTTCTGGTCAAGCATCCGGTCGTTGTCGGTCGGCGCGCGGAAGAAGATCTCCTCGGCGGGCGCGGCGAGCAGTTCGGTCCCGTCGGGCCGCTTCATGGAGATCAGGCGGCCGTCCTTTTTGGACCACGTGAACGGCCCGATCGTAAGAGCGTCTTCGGTCTCCGTCGCGATCATCGGGAACTTGGAATCGAGCGAAAGCGCTTTCCCTTTGAGCGACTTGGGCGGCGTGAGCTTTTCCGCGGCTTTATTGAGCGGGAACTGCACGCGCGTGATCTCGTGCTTCGGGCCGTCGCAGTAGAGGTTCAGGAACCACATGTCGTCCTGATCCGCGATATCATCCTTGAACGGCGCATCCACGACCGCGTTTTCGAAGCACTCGGTCACGGGGACGTCCAATTCCCCTGATTTTACGATATAGCCGTTTTTCGTGGCTTCCCAGCGGAATTTGAGGTCGGCGGTCGACGCGTTGTTGCGTTCGTTGATGACCGTGATCCTGCCGCCGTCGAGCATGAACCGGATGGGCGACTGGCACACGCGGACCTCCTGTGCGCCGGGATGCGGCTTGTCCTCTGCGTCCACGATGCCGTTCAGCACCTGCGTGCCGTGCTGGCCCATGAACATATAGTCGTAGTTCTCGCCGAAGTCGTTGCCGTAGCCGTAATCGACCTTGCCGGTCTTCGCGATGGTGTTCAGAATCGCCTTGTCCGCCCAGTCCCACACGAATCCGCCGTGGAATCCGCGATTCTCATGCACGAGGTCCCAGTACTTGAAGAAGTCGCCCGTGGCGTTGCCCTTCGCGTAGGCGTATTCGCACATGATGAAAGGACGCGTCTCGTTCGGGCTGTCCATGACCGCCCGGATGTGCCCGACGCGCGGGTACATGGGGCAGTAGATGTCGCTCACGGACGGCGGTGGATTGCCGCTTTCGTACTGCACGGGGCGAGTCGGATCGGCAAAGCGCATCCACGCCGCCATGGCGGCATGGTTCGCGCCGATCCCGGATTCGTTGCCGAGCGACCAGATGCCGACGCACGGGTGGTTGCGGTCGCGCAGGACCATGCGCTGGGCGCGCTCGAGGAAGACCGGGCCCCAAACGGGATCGCGCGTGAGCTGCCCGCCCATGCCATGCGTCTCGATATTCGTTTCGTCGACGACCAGCAGGCCGTATTCGTCGCACAGCTCGTACCAGAGGTCGTTGTCCGGGTAGTGGCACGTGCGGACGGCGTTGAAGTTGAGTTTTTTCATGGTCTCAATGTCGAGGCGCATGTCCTCCTCGGTCACGGAGAACGAATGCTTCGCGCTGAAGTCGTGACGGTTCACGCCGCGGACGATGAACCGTTTGCCGTTCAGCAGCAGGTCGCGGCCTTTGATCTCGATCTGACGGAATCCGACCGGGACATACTGCACTTCCAGCGTCTTGCCGGAATCGTCCACGAGGTGTAAAAAGAGCTTGTAAAGGTACGGCGTTTCCGGCGACCACTGCTTCGGGGCGGCGACCTTCATGGAAATCATGGCCGCGCCGCGTTCGGTCTGGCGTCCGTACATGCTGGTCTGGCCGCGGAACTTCGCCGGTTCGCTCTCGGCGACGAGCCTGCCGTCGGCGTCAAGCAGACGCGCCTTCACCTGCACGCCGGAGTACCAGCTCGACCCGGAGTTTCCGATCGGTTCGGGCGGCAGGGCGCGCGTTTCCACATAAGCGATGATGTCCAGATTCGCGTCGCTGCCGGGCTTGATTTCTCCGTCGAACGCGGTCTTCACGCTCCAGTCTCGCAGATGCACCGGGGAAAGCGCCATCAGGCGGACGCTCCGGTAGATACCGCTCATGTGCCACACGTCCTGACACTCCATGAACGTCCCGGTGGAGAACCGGTACACCTTCACGGCGAGCGTGTTTCTGCCGGGCTTCAGATGCTTCGTGACCGCGAATTCCGACGGCAGGCGGCTGTCCTCGGCATACCCGATATATGCACCGTTCACCCACAGGTCGTACGCGCTTTCCACGCCGTCGAACACGATCCGCACGTCACGTTCCAGCCAGTCTGCCGGGACTTCGAACGTGCGCCGGTAGCATCCGGTCGGGTTGGCTTCCGGCAGAAGCGGCGGGTTCGCCTCTTTCTGGAACAGATACACGTCGCGCGTGTAAATGGCGCGGTCGGGGATCCGCATGTCGTTCTGCCAGCTGGACGGCACGGTCATACCGAACCAGTCGGCATCCTTGAACTCCGGGGTCATGAAGTCGGCGGGCGCGGCTTTCGGACTGTCGAACATTTGGAACTTCCATTCGCCGTCCAGGTCAAGCGTGTATTTCGAGGGCGTTTTCCGGTAAGATTCGGCGGAAGCTTCGTCATAGAACGTCCCGTAGATCGGAGCGTGGGCGGGTTCGCGGTTGACGCCTGTGGTCCGGAAATCAGCGAAGTATTCGGGATAGGGATTCATGGATGTGTCCTGCGTGGATGGGGTATCGGAATAAGCCGTGCCGGAGATGGCTCCGGCAAGGGCAAAGGTAACGGCGAATAAAGCGAAAACTTTGGGGGAATGCTTCATGGACGGCGTCCTTTCCGGGAAAAGAAACGAAGATGGGAATAAAATGGTTCAGAAAATATACAGTACAGGATATAAAATAAAAAAGCAAATTATTTTTTACAAAAAGTTTTTTACGTTGTACATCATGGACTGCCCCTGAACAACTCGACCTCTTTGCGCATTGTTGCAGTATATTTTAACCGGACAGTAGTGTCGGGGGGATAGTTAGCACTATCACGCGAGCATACCCTTCGATTCCTCGAATATCTTCTGCGAGGTAAATTCTTTGAATGCCCCTGCTTCGGATAACGTGGCATACGGCTCGGAACCGTCGTCGCCGAATTTGAGCGTAATCTTGTCCGCAGTGACGCCGGAGACCTT
>JAFYBD010000108.1 GCA_017540385.1 Lentisphaeria bacterium | reverse complement strand
CGTAGGTGTCCACGATGATCTTGCGACCGGTGAGGCCAGTGTCGCCGGCGGGGCCGCCGATCACGAAGTTGCCGGTCGGGTTCACGTGGTAGATGGTCTTGTCGCTCAGGAATTCGGCGGGGATCACGTCCGCCACGACCTTCCGCACGAGAGATTCGAGCTGGGCGCGCGTGGCGTCCGGGGTGTGCTGCGTGGAGACCACGACGGTCTCGATGGCCGCGGGCCTGCCGTTTATGTAGCGGACGGACACCTGGCTTTTCGCATCGGGACGGAGGAACGCGTATTTCTGCGGCTCGCACTTGCGGAGGCGCGCCAGTTCCGCGACGATGCGGTGCGCGTAGTAGATCGGGGCGGGCATCAGCGCGTCGGTCTCGGTGCATGCGTAACCGAACATCATGCCCTGGTCGCCGGCACCCTGCGCCTTGTTTTCGCCAGCATCCACGCCCTGCGCGATGTCAGGGGACTGCGCGTGAATCTTCAGCAGGACTTCGGCGGAATCGGCGTCGAATCCGAGATTCGGATCGGTGTAGCCGATGTCCCGCACCACGCCGCGCGCGATGGCTTCCCAGTCGACGACGGCGTTTGTCCTGACCTCGCCGGCAAGAACGATGAAATCCGTGGTGCAGAGCGTTTCCAGCGCGACGTGGCTGTCGGGATCCTGATCCAGGCAGGCGTCCAGGATGGCGTCCGAAATCTGGTCGGCGACCTTGTCGGGATGACCCTCGGAAACGGATTCCGAGGTGAAGAGATAGTCTTTTTCGAGCGGATTCATGCGTTCGGGCTCCTTATTTGATAGCGGGGATGCTGCGTTATGATCGGTTCATCCGGCAACAGTAAAAAAACCGGAAGTATATAATATACCATAGGGTTCACAGCAATACAAATAACGCCAGGGGATTATTTCGTTTTTTTCGCGTTTTTTCCGTCGTCGTAGGGAAGCGGCGGGAAACCGTGCCGGGAACCAGGCCGGAAAGC
Source organism: Lentisphaeria bacterium (assembly GCA_017540385.1). GTDB lineage: Bacteria > Verrucomicrobiota > Lentisphaeria > Victivallales > UBA1829 > UBA1732. The sequence continues at coordinate 3,859 of JAFYBD010000108.1, read as the reverse complement.
GCCCCCTGCCCCGGGCCCGGAAGAAATCGCGTCGGGCGGATTCCGGTGTTTTTCCGGGTTCCGCGCTTGCTTTTTCGCCGGAAGATGCTACATTAACCCTCGCGATTTTTACCGGCGGGAACGTCCCGCACAACACCCGAGAGGAGGATCCGCGACCATGCGACCGGCATGCTTTTTCGACCGCGATGGCGTCATCATCGAGGAGGCCGACTACATCCACGACCCGAGTCTGGTCAAGCTCTGCCCGTTCGCAGCGGACGCCATCCGCGCCATGCACGACGCAGGACGGCTGGTCGTGATCGTCTCCAACCAGTCGGGGATCGCCCGGGGATATTTCACGGTCGACGACCTGCACAAGGTCGACGCGCGGATGAAGGAACTGCTCGCGAACGAGGGAGCGTCCGTCGACGGCGCGTATTACTGTCTCCACCACAAGAAGGGCGTCGTGCCGGAGTACACCTGTGACTGCGACTGCCGGAAGCCTAAGCCTGGACTCTTCCTGCAGGCCGCGAAGGAACTCGGCATCGACCTCGCCGAATCGTTCATGATCGGCGACAAGGAATCCGACCTGGAGGCCGGGATCAACGCCGGATGCAGGGGCGTGGCGCTCGTCAGGACCGGCCACGGCGTGCATCAGAACATCGAGGCGATCCCGCAGGCGGTCGACGTCCACGACGTGCTCTCCGCCGCGAAGGAACTCCTCGCCCGGTATCCCTACCCCGGGAAGTGACCGCGCCCCCCCTGCCCCGCACCCATCGGACGATCCGCCTCCGCGACCGGACCGCGCCGTCCTTTCCGCGCCTTTCCCGCCCTTGTTTTTTTGAGGGAACGTTTCGGAACACATTTGCAATTTCAGAGGTCTAATGCTATAATATTAAGATCCTGTTTTCATTTTTTCAGAGGCTCAACCACAAAGGAGGCTTGCCCATTATGAAACATCTCGAACTGATTCTCGCCGCAGCGCTCTGCGGATCTTTTTATGCCGCGGCCCTGAACGCCGCCGACGCAAAATCCGGGACGGAGCAGAAGTCCTCCGTGGTGTGGCTCACCGATTTCGAGGCCGCAAAGAAGCAGGCCGCCGCGGAGAAGAAGCCCATCATGATGTTCTTCACCGGGTCCGACTGGTGCGGCTGGTGCCAGAAACTTCATGAGGACGTGCTCGACAAGGACGAATTCCGGAAGCTCGCGGGCGACAAGCTCGTGCTGCTCGAGCTCGACTTCCCCCGTTCGAAGAAGCTCCCCGATGCCGTGAAGAAGCAGAACGACGAACTCGGCAAGAAGTTCAAGGTCGACGGCTATCCGACCATCGTCGTGCTCGCCTCCGACGGAAAGACCGAACTCGGCCGCACGGTCGGCTACGACTCCGACCTCGTGGACAGCCTGAAGACCGCCATCAAGAAGAACACTTCCGCGAAGAAGAAAGACGCCGCCGCGGCATCCGCGGGCGCGACCGGCGACGGCCTGCCCGCCTGGGGCACCGATTTCGAGGCCGCGAAGAAACGCGCCGCCGCGGAGAAGAAGCCGATCCTGATGTATTTCACCGGCTCCGACTGGTGCATCTGGTGCAAGCGGCTCCACGCCGACGTGCTCGATCTTCCGGAATTCAAGAAGTTCTCGGACGAGAAGCTCGTGCTGCTCGAGCTCGACTTCCCGCAGGAAAAACAGCTCCCGGCCGAACTCAAGAAGCAGAACGACAAGCTCGCCGCCGAATTCGACGTCGACGGCTATCCCTGCACGGTCGTGCTGGCCTCCGACGGAAAGACCGAACTCGGCCGCATCTCCGGCTACTCCAAGGAGTACATCGCCAAGGTGCAGGACATCCTGGACGGCAAAGGCAAGCCCGTCACGATGGACGAGCTCAGGAAGCAGTTCGATTACCTCCCCGACATGCTGGTCGAATACGAGGACCTGAAGCTCACGAAGGACGAACTCCTGAAGGAAATCTTCGAGGAGAAGCCGTCCGTCAGCGACTGCGCCCGCATCACGCCGGAATCCGTCGGCGCGATGCTCCGGGAGAACCTCGATCAGGCGATCCTGCTCTACCTCGCGCAGAAGGCCGGCTACAAGCCCTCGCCCCAGCTCGTCAAGGACTCCGTGATGAAGGAATTCGACGAGATGCCCGCAGAGGAACGCAAGGACCTGGAGGAGGCGCTGAAGGCCCAGGGCCAGTCGCTCGAGGACCAGATCGCCATGCTCGCCGACATCGAGGAAGTCCAGAAGAAGACCGCCATGCAGCTCTTCGTGAACGAGCACGCCGAAAAGGCCGCGAAGAAGGACATCACCGAGGACGACGTGAAGGAGTTCTACAACTCCAACCGCGCGCAGTTCCCCGGCACGTTCGAGGAATCGAAGGACAAGGCGCTCGACACGCTCGTGAAGGCGCGCGCCCCGCAGAAGACATCGGAACTCGACAAGGAGATCGAAGCGATCCGCAAGGACGTGAAATACTGGAAACCGGAAAAGAAATGATCGGAAAACAGCCCCGCGTACGCCCCCGCAATGCAAACTTTCCCGAAAAAAGTCGGGTTTTCGGTTTGAAATCGCGGGCAACCGGTGCTAATGGTATATGGTTTGTTTTTGCGGAACCGCCCGGACGCGTCCGGGAATCCGCGGGACGCCCCCGACCACAAACATCATACAATAACAAACAATAAACACAACACAGGAGTGAACATGAACGTCAAGAAATTCACCGGCAAGTTCTTTGCGGTCTGCTTCGCGGCAGCGCTCACGGCGGCGGCGTTCTCCGCTTGCAAAGACAAGAAATCGGAACCGGAACAGCCCTCGGACAATCCGGCCGCCCAGACGGGCGAACTCGATATGCAGCCCGCCACCGAGGCACAGATCCTCGAGGTGGTGGCCTTCCTGCCCGACCCGGTCGCGACCGTCGACGGCGAAGCGATCCCGCGCAAGGAGATCATCGACGACCTCGTCTCCCAGCAGGTCCCCATCGAAATCTTCCAGAGCATCGGCGAAGCCCGTCTCCGCGAAGCCATGAACCGTCAGATCGAAGCCATGGTGAAGGACCGCCTCATGCTGAAGATGGCCGCCGACGCCGGATTCAAGCCCTCCGCCGAGTTCATCAAGCAGGAAATGAAGACCGAGTTCGACGAGCTCCCCGAGGAAGAACAGAAAGAGATCGAGGACTCCCTGAAGGAGCACGGCCTCACGCTCGCCGAGCACATGGAGAAAGTCTCCCAGGACGAGGAAATCCAGAAGGCAGCCACGCTCTCCAAGTTCGTCCACACCACGTTCCTCGACAAGGCGAAGAAGGAAGTCACCGACGACGACGTGAAGAAGTTCTACGACGACCACCTGGAAGCCCTCACGAAGCCCGAAGGCGTCACCGTGGCGCACATCCTGGCCCAGGTCGACGATCCCTCCAGCGACGAGCAGTACGCCGAGGCAAAGGTGAAAATCGACGCCATCTACGACGAACTCGTGAAGGATCCGTCCCAGTTCGGCAAGATCGCATCCGAAAAGAGCGACTGCCCCTCCAAGGCCGATGAAGGCAAGCTCCCGGCGTTCGACAAGGACGGCATGGTGTTCGAGGGCGGCGGCACCATGGACCAGACGTTCGCCACCGCGGCGTTCGAGATCGAGAAGGAAGGCCAGATCACGAAGCCCGTGAAGACCCAGTTCGGCTACCACATCATCAAGCTCCTCGAACGCACGCCGGAAGAGGTCACCCCGCTCGACAAGGTGAAAGAGTCCATCTCGAAGCACCTCGCCGAGGAGAAGGCCCAGGCCGAGCTCGAAAAGGCGCTCGACGAAGCCATCGGGAAACGCGTGAAATTCAACGACTTCGCCCCCGCGAAGGAAGAGAAGAAGGAGGACTGATCCTCCGAACGCGTTTCAT
>JAFYBD010000107.1 GCA_017540385.1 Lentisphaeria bacterium | reverse complement strand
GCCAGTTCCTCCATCCTGACCGAGATCGTGATCGGCATGACCGTCGAGGAGGCCGCCAAGGTCACCAACCGCGACATCGTGGACCGTCTCGGCGAGCTTCCCGAGGAGAAGATGCACTGCTCCGTGATGGGCATGGAGGCGCTTCAGGCCGCGCTCGGCGAATACGCGAAGAAACACGGCATCGAGCTCCCCGAGGTGAAGGGCGACGATCCCGACGACCACGAGGGCCGCATCGTCTGCAAGTGCTTCGGCGTGACCGACGCGAAGATACGCAAGGTCGTGCGCCTGAACAAGCTCACCACCGTCGCCCAGGTCACCGAGTACACCAAGGCCGGCGGCGCGTGCGGGACCTGCCTGGACCAGATCCAGCAGATCCTCGACGAGATCAACCACGCTGCCGCGCCGGTCGCCGCCGAACCCGCCCCGAAGGCCGATTCCTTCGCCTCGCTCTCCCCGGTGAAGAAGGCCCTGAAGGTGCAGGAAGTCGTCGACAAGGAGATCAAGCCCGCGCTCGAACGCGACGGGGGCAGCATCGAACTGGTCGACCTGGAGGACAACGTCGTGAAGGTCCGTCTCCGCGGCGTCTGCGCGACGTGCCCGAATTCCAAACTGACCCTCAGGAAACTCGTTCAGGGCAAACTGCACGAGTTCCTGTCCGAAGACCTCGTGGTCGAGGAGGCGTGACATGATCGGCGAAGAACGCGTCATCTATCTGGACAACAACGCCACCACGCGCACCGCTCCCGAAGCGGTCCAGGCCATGCTGCCCTATTTCTCCGAATACTACGGCAACGCTTCGAGCATCCACAAGTTCGGCGGCCGTCTCGCGAAAGTGGTCGAGGAGGGCCGCGCGAAAGTGGCGGCGTTCCTCGGAGCCGACCCCAGCGAGATCATTTTCACCTCCTGCGGCACCGAGAGCGACAACGCCGCGATCCTGAGTTCGCTGGACGTCTGCCCGAAACGCCGCAAGATCGTGATCTCCACCGTGGAGCATCCGGCGATCCTGAACCTGGGCAAGGACCTCGAGCGCCGCGGCTACACCGTGGTCAGGATCCCGGTCGACAATTTCGGGCGGCTCGACATGGAGCGCGCCCGCGAGACCATCGACGAGAACACCGCGGTCGTCTCCGTGATGTGGGCGAACAACGAGACCGGAAACCTGTATCCGGTGGAGGAACTCGCCGAACTGGCGCACCGCGCCGGAGCGCTCTTCCACACAGACGCCGTGCAGGCGGCGGGCAAGGTGCCGTTCAAACTCCGCGACATGGAGATCGACATGCTCAGCGTCTCCGGCCACAAATTCCATGCCCCGAAGGGAATCGGCGCGCTCTACGTGCGCCGCGGCGTGCGGTTCCGTCCGTTCGTCGTGGGCGGCCATCAGGAGCGCGGACGCCGCGCCGGGACCGAGAACGTGCCGTACATCGTGGGCATGGGCGTGGCCGCCGAACTGGCGCTCGCGAGCTTCGACAAGGAGAACACCTACGTCCGCAAACTTCGCGACGATCTGCAGGCGCGCCTCACCGCCGCCATCCCGAACGTCCGCGTGAACGGCGATCAGGAGCACCGCCTGCCGAACACCACGAACCTGTCGTTCGAGTACATCGAGGGCGAATCCATCCTGATGCACATGGACATCTACGGCATCTGCGCATCCAGCGGCAGCGCCTGCACCACCGGCAGTCTGGAGCCTTCGCACGTGATGCGTGCGATGGGCGTGCCCTACACCGCCGCCCACGGAGCCATTCGCTTCAGCTTCTCGCGTTACAACACGCAGGAGGACGTGGACGCCGTGGTGGACGTGATGCCCGGGATCATCTCGAAGATCCGCGCGATTTCGCCGTACTGGGCGGATTTCGTGGCGAAGAACAAACAATAAATAAATGGAAAAAAGAACGAAAAGATTTGACAAAGCGGTTCCCGGCGTGTACATTACCGCGTTTCTGCCGGGCGATTGTCCGATCCCCACCATACAAACCGAGGAGACTGTGCCATGGTCATGATTTGCCCCTATTGCGACACCGAGATCAACGAAAAGCAGATGGAAGCCGAAGACGGATGCTGCCCCGAGTGCGGTTCCGTGCTGACGCAGTCCAACGTCATCAACGGCGACGGCGATGAGAACGAGGACGACATCTACGGCGAATACGACGATGACGACGACGATTACTCCGCGTTCGGCGAGCGCTGCCGCGACTACGACGAGGAGTACGACGAATTCGACGAATTCCTCGAAGAGGAAGAGAAACTGGCCGCGGCCGCGGCGAAAAACCGCAACAAAACCGCGAAATGATCCCCGACTGGATGTCGCCGGACTGCCGGTTCTTCGACACCCACGCTCACCTGAGCGACGACGGATGCCCCGACGAGGCGGAGTTCTACCGCAGGTCCGAGGAGTCCGGCGTGCCGTGGATCCTGCTCTGCGGCTCCGATTTCGAAACCAGCCGCCGCGCGTGCGAGTTCGCTTCGCGCTTCGACGGCGTGTACTTCGCGGCGGGGCTGCATCCGCTCGACATCGTGAAACGCCCCGACCCCGCGGAACGCTTCGCCCCCTTCGCGGAAGCGACCCGGTTCGTGGCGGTCGGCGAGATCGGTCTGGACTACTACTATGAAGCCGAAACACGGGACAGACAGCTCGACGTCTTCAAGTCCTTTCTGGAGCTCGCGCTCCGCCTGGACCGCCCGGCCGTCGTCCACACCCGCGACCGGGACCGCGACGGAGGCACGCTCGCGTACGATGATGCGTACGGCCTGCTGTCGGATTTCGCAGCGGACGGCGGGCGGTTCGTGCTTCATTCGTTCGCGGGCAACCTCGACGATCTCGACCGCTTCGCGGCGCTCGGAGCCTATTTCGGCGTCGGCGGCATGCTCACGTTCAAGAAGGCCGACAACATCCGCGCCCTCGCGCTCCGTTACCCGGAGGACCGCATCCTCCTTGAGACCGATTCCCCGTATCTGGCTCCCGTCCCCTATCGCGGGCAGGAGAATCACCCCTGCCTGCTCCCCTGGACGGCGCATGCGCTTGCTTCGCTCCGGGGCTGGAGCGTGAGCGCCACGGCGAAGACGACGACATCCAACGCCCAACGTTTTTTCAGGATTTCCCCCCAAGATGAAGACACCAAACAAACATGAACGGCTTCGCGGATGGCTTCAGCTGCTCCGTCTGCCCCATCTTTTCTCGGTCCCGGGCGACCCGCTCGCGGCCTTCCTGATCGCCGGAGGACTGGCCCGGCAGACCGGCGGGTACTTCCCGCTCGTGGCCGTCTGCTTCGTCTCGTTCGCCATGTCGCTCTTCGGCATCATCACGAACGACCTGGCGGACATTCAGCTGGACCTGGAGCAGCATCCCGACCGTCCGCTGCCCCGGGGCGTCATCAGTCCCCGTGCCGCCTCCTACGCGGCGCAGCTGTGTTTCCTGGCGGCCGTGGTGACCGCGATCTGCCTGGGGTGGCGGTTTTTCCTCATCACGCTGGTGGTCCTCGTCAGCATCTACACCTATAATTTCTATGTGAAATACCGTCCCCGCCGCGCCTCCATGATGATGGCCGTGATGCGCGACCTGTCGTTCGCGCTGGGCATCCTGATCGTGCCCGGCATCTCGATCCCGCGCATCCTGCTGCTGGTGCTCTACGGCGTGGGGCTGTTCCTGTTCTACTGCGGGCTCAACGAGATCACGCGGTCCGAGACGATGTCGAAGATGGTCCGTCCGGGCGGACGGCGCGTGATCGCGGGCGCGTGCTGCTGTGCGCTGGTCCCGCTGCTCTTCACCGTGAAGCTCTTCCGCGACTCCGCGACGCTGCCCCCGATCCTGTACGGACTCTTCGGGATCGTGCTCTGCGCGCTTTTCCTGCTGGCCGCGTTGTGGGTGTATCAGGTCTCCCGGACCGGATCGTCCCCCGCGCGTATTCAGAAGGCCGTGCAGGTGTCGTTCCGTGCAGCCATGATGGTGCAGGCCGCCGTGGCCGCTTCCTGCGGTCTGATCGTCCTGCCGCTGATCCTGCTGGCGGGCCTGGTCTGCTCCGCCCTGTCGGAAAAATACGCTGTTTCCTGAGGGCGGCGCGATGGAGGAGTGGTTCGACATGCGGGTTGACCCGGCGCAGATCGCCCGGGAACGCGCCAAAGCGCGCGAACTCCGCCGCACCAACTGGTGGCAGGCCCTGCTTCAGAAAGGCGTGTGCCATTACTGCGGACAGAAGTTCCCCGCGTCCGAACTCACCATGGACCATCTCGTGCCGTTGTCCCGGGGCGGCCGCAGCACCAGGGGCAACATCGTCCCCTGCTGCAAGGCGTGCAACAATTCGAAGAAGTACACCATGCCCGTGGACGAGATACTGTCCGAACTCGACCGGGCCGACCGCGAACGCGAGGCCATGAACCGCGCCGCGGACGATCCCGACATGGGATCGTAAGCAAAAACAGACGCGGAGACACGACGTGGTCTTCTACTGGAACGAACGCACCGATCCGACGTACAATCTGGCGCTGGAGGAGATCATGGCGGAGCAGGCCGACGAGCCTTTCGCGATGATCTGGCGGAACCGCGCGTCCGTCATCATCGGCCGCAATCAGAACGCCTGTCGCGAGTTCGACGGCACATTCGTGCGCGAACACGGCGTCGCAGTGGTCCGCCGGACGACCGGGGGAGGGGCGGTCTATCACGACCTCGGCAACCTGAACTACACGATCCTCGCGTTCGAATCCGATTCCGATGCGCGCTATGCGGACTTCGCCGTGTACGCGCAACCCGTGCTGGACGCGCTGAAAAACCTGGGCGTGGACGCCGGGTTCTCCGGGCGCAACGACATCCTGGTCGGCGGCCGGAAGGTCTCCGGGAGCGCGAAACGGATTCACGACGGGCGGATCCTCTTTCACGGCACGCTGCTCTTCGACGTCGACATGGACGCGATGACGGCCGCGCTGACCCCGCCGCGCCTCAAGATCGAGGCGAAGGGCGTGGCGTCCGTCCGGGCGCGCGTGGCGAATCTGCGCGAATTCCTGCCCGGCCTGGACCGGGAGACGTTCCCGAAGGCGTTCGCCGACGCCCTCACGAAGACCCTCGGCATCGACGGCGCGGCCCCGATCCACGAGAACTGGAAGCGCGAAGCGGAGCGTCTCGCCGACGAGCGGTACCGGTCGTGGGAGTGGACCTTCGGCGAGTCCCCGGATTTTGCGTTCGAACGCACCGCACGGTTTCCCGGAGGCGTCGTGACGGCGCATCTGGACGTGCATCAAGGCGTCGTCCGCCGGGCGCGTTTCACCGGCGATTTCTTCGGCGCCGATCCGGTCTCCGAGCTCGCCGAAGCGCTCGCAGGGTGTTCCCACAGGCCGGACGCATTGCGCGAGGTACTGTCCCGCCTGAATCCGGGGCGTTTCATCGAGGGCGCGACCGCCGAATCCCTCGCCGAGCTGCTGTCGCCTCAGGCGTGACCGGCTTCTTCCTGATATCACTTTCATGCCCGCGCGATCCCCGCGGCTTTCTTTCCGCCGTCATTCGTCGTTGGCACACCGCCCCAGGTTCCCGAACGAAAAAAAGCCTTTTTTTTACGTGAAACCTGGTCTTTGATAACCATTTCGACTTGAAAAATTGATTAGAGTGTGATATATTAAAGGATGCACATGATATATTAACTGAATCAAGGAGTCTATTTCCCCCATGAAATCCCGTATCATTTCCGCCGCGGCGGTCCTTGCCACGCTTTCCCTCCCGATCTTCGCGCAGATGCCCGGAGCCATGAAACAGACCGTCGGCGTCGCCGTCGTCGAAGAAATCGGCAACGTCCAGTCGCGCCGTTACACCGGCCAGGTCGTCGCGCAGGCCGAAGTGAACGTGGTCCCGCGCGTTTCGGGCGAAATCCTGAAGCTTGGCTTCAAGGACGGCGATTATGTGAAGAAAGGCCAGCTGCTGTATTCCATCGAGAAGACGCAGTACGAGGCCGCCGTGAAGCAGGCCGAGGCCAATATCGCCGAGTGCAAGGCGAAGCTCGAATACGCCCAGAGCACCTTCGACCGCAACCAGACGCTGTACGAAGTGAACGCCGCCAGCAAGGACACGATGGAAAGCACCAAGTCCGCCGTGGATGCCTTCAAGGCTGCGCTCGCCGCCGCCGAGGCCGGACTCGTGACCGCGAAGGAGGACCTGAAGTACACCGACATCACCGCCGCCATCAGCGGTCTGGTTGGCGTGACCAAGTACACCGCCGGAAACTACATCACGCCGTCCTCCGGTTCCCTGCTCACCATCATCCAGATGCAGCCCATCCGCGTGCGGTTCTCCATCAGTATGGCGGATTTCCTCTCCGGTTACGGCTCCCTCACCGCCCTGAAGCAGAACGGCCAGGTCACGCTGAAGCTGGCCGACGGCTCCGAATATACGACCGGCGGCACGATTGAATTCCTGAACAACGAAGCGAACATGAAGACGGACGCCGTGCAGGTGTACGCGTCGTTCCCGAACGCCGACATGAAGCTCATCCCCGGCAGCACCGTGACCGTGACGCTGTCGAAGAAAGCCGGGGACAAGATGCCGGCCGTGCCGCCGTCCGCCGTGATGCACGACTCGCAGACCTCGTTCGTGTACGTGGTCGGCGAGGGCAACAAGATCGAACGCCGCGTGATCGAGCTGGGCGACATGACGAAGACGCACCAGCTGGTGAAGTCCGGGCTGAAGATCGGCGAGCGGGTGGTCTATCAGGGCACGCACAAGGTCATGCCCGGCGACGAGATCGTCCCCGCCGCAGAACAGAAG
>JAFYBD010000106.1 GCA_017540385.1 Lentisphaeria bacterium | reverse complement strand
CGCAAACTGGCGCCTGAGCTGGACCAGGGCTATGAGCTGAAGTTCTTCGGACAGGCGGAAATGATGCGCGAGGGCGCCGCCGAATTCACCTCGGTCTTCGCCATCGCCATCATCATGACCTACCTGCTGATCGCCGCCCTGCTCGAATCCTGGTTCCGCCCGGTCATCATCATGTTCACCGTCCCGCTCGGGGTCATCGGCCTCCTCCTCATCCTCAGCCTCACCGGCACGTCCCTCTCCATGATCGGACTGCTCGGCGCGGTCATGATGATCGGCATCGTGGTGAACAACGCGATCCTGATCCTGGACGAGACGCGCATGCTGGAGCTCTCCGGCATGACCACCCACGACGCCATGACGCAGGCGGCGAAGAACAAGTTCCGTCCCGTCGTGATGACCAGTATCGCCAGTATCGCAGGCATGCTCCCGATGGCGTTCGGACGCGGCCTCGGGTCCGAGCTGCGTTCCAGCTGCGGACTCGGCGTGGTCGGCGGCCTCGTCTTCTCGTCCGTCCTGACCATCTACCTCATCCCCGCGCTCTACTACAAGTTCATCTACGACACGGCCCTCCCGAACGCCACGATCGGCCGCCGTCTGATGTGCTTCTTCGGGTTCCGCCCGAAAGCATGACGCGCGCTGTCCCGCCCGGTCCGCGGCCCTCTTCGGGCCGGGTGCGGAATCTCCTCAAAATAAGGGGAAACAGCGAAAAAAAAGCGAATGAGGCTTGAAAGAATGAAAAGATGGTGTATATTATATTTTGCGATTTATCGAAAACATACAGAACCAATATCAAGATAGCTCGGAGGAATCAATCATGAGCAACGTTTGCGAAATCTGCGGAAAACACAAAGTCCAGGGCGGACGCATCATCCGTCGTGGTTTGGCCAAGAAAAAAGGCGGTATCGGTATGCACGTCGTGAAAGTCAGTCCGCGCACCTTTACCCCGAACATCCAGACCATCCGCGTGGTCGAAAACGGCACGACCGTCCGCAAAAAAGTCTGCACCGCTTGCATTCGGAGCGGAAAAGTCCAGAAGGCCTGCTGAATTCGTCTCCCGGACCCCGGGCCCTCTTTTTCGCGCCCGGCTGTACGCTGAAGCCGCTTCGGACGCAAGCTTGCGCCCCGGAGCGGTTTTGCTTTTTAAACGCCGACAAATATTCGTTATCTTTTCCAAACTGACGGGCCGCCTTCTCCCAGCGGGATCGCGACCGCTCCCAACCAGAAGGAGTTCATCATGTCCAAGAAAAAATCCAGTCTCCTCGTCAAGATCGTTCTTGCCGTCGTCATCCTCATCGTCGTCCTGTTCGTGGTCGGCATCCTTCTGATCGACCCGATCGCGAAAAACGCCCTCGAAAAGGGCGCTCCGCTCGTGCTCGGCACCAACGTCTCCGTGGAACGTATTCACATCGAACCCTTCAACGGCCGCGTCGAGATCACCAACCTCGTCATCGACAACCCGAAGGAGTCCTACTCCAGCGAATACGCCATCAAGCTCGGCGACATCGTGGCCGACGTCAACCTCGCCACCGTCACGAAGAAGAAAATCCACATCGAGGAAATGCGGATGAAAGAGGTCAACGTGAACTACGAGACCAACGTCATCAACAGCAACCTCCAGGACATCCTCGACAACGTGAAGAAGCTCGACTCCTCCGAGAAGACCGAAAAGGCCGAGGAAAAGCCCGGCGAGGAATCCGAGGAGAAGACTCTCCAGGTCGACGTCATCGAGCTCGACAACGTCGGCGTCTCCGTTCTCGCCAAGGGCGCCAAGGCAGGTCTCCCGATTCACGTGACCATCGACCCGATGGGTCCCTACGGAGAGGGCGAGGAGGGCATTACCCCCGTCGGCCTCACCATGCGCATCCTCGGCGCGATCGTGACCACCGCGATCAAGGCCGGCGGCGGCACCGTCTCCGAAGCTGCTTCCACGGTCGGCACTGCCGCTGCAGACGCCGCGGTCGGCGTGGCCAGCTCCGCCGTTGAAGCCAGCAAGAACGTCGCGAACGACGCCGTCAATTCCGCCAACCAGGCGGTCGGCCAGGCTGCGGACGCCCTCAAGGGCCTCTTCGGCGGCGCGAAGAAAGACGACGCCAAGCCCGGAGACGCCGCTGCGCAGACTCAGCCCCAGGGCAACTGATCCCCCGCGGAACTGACCCCTGACATTGATTGATCCGCTGTCGTCCGGCAGGGAGAAAGGAAAATATAGATGCGCAGACTTTCCGGTTTACTTCTGTTTTTACTGTTCACCCTGCCGGTCCTCAGTGGCGCGTGGGAGGTCAAACAGGCCGAGGACAAGGACGGGTTCGCCTACGAATACATCCCCGGCGACCCCTTCTCCTCCCGCGCCTACACGCTTGAAAACGGCCTGAAGGTCTTTCTCTCCAGAAACACCCTCGAGCCCAGGATCACGTCGCTGATCGCCGTCCGCGCGGGCGGAGCCGACGATCCGGAAGCATCCACCGGCCTGGCGCATTACTTCGAACACATGATGTTCAAGGGAAACGGCGTCCTCGCTTCCCTCGACTGGGAGAAGGAGGCCCCGCTCCTCGACGAGCTCGCGAAGCTCTTCGACGCCTACCGGAAGGAGACCGACCCGGAGAAGCGCGCCGCGATCTACAAGGAGATCGACCGCATTTCCGGCGAGGCCGCACAGTATTCCAACGACGAATACTGGACCCTTGTCCGGGGGCTCGGCGCCACAGGCACCAACGCCTGGACCGGCTACGACGAGACCGTGTACATCAACAACATCCCGTCCAACGCCCTCGACAAGTATCTCTACCTCGAATCCGTCCGCTTTTCCTCCGTCGCGCTCCGCAGGTTCCACACCGAACTCGAAGCCGTCTACGAGGAGTTCAACCGTTCCCAGAACAACGATGACAGCCGCGCCTCGAACGCTCTGCGCGGGCTCGTGTTCAAGTCCCATCCGTACGGACGCGACATCCTCGGCACGCCCGAGCACCTGAAGAGCCCGTCCATGAGCGACATCTCGCTCTTCTTCCATGAATACTACCAGCCCGGGAACATGGCCGTCATCCTCGCAGGCGACCTCAATTACGAGGAGGCCATGCGCTCCGTCCGCAAGTATTTCGGCGTCTTCCGCACCGACGAGGCGCGCCGCGAAGCTGCCAGCAAGACCCTCGGCGAGTCCGGCCGCGTCCGCCGCGAAGCCCCCATCGAGTCCGTCCGTTCCGCCGAAGTCGTCGGTCCCGACGCCGAGAGCATCCAGCTCGCCTTCCTCTTCGAGCCCGGCCGGGAGAACGAGGTCATGCTGGAGATGGTGGACAGCATCCTGAACAACAATCTCTGCGGCATCATGGAGTTGGACCTGGAGCTCCCGCGCAAGGTGATGTCGGAATCCAGCGGCGTCCACGGCATGCGCGACTACCTGCTGCACGTCTTCGCGGCCGAACCCGCCGCCGGAAAGACCCTCGAGGAGACCCGCGACCTCCTCCTCGCGGAGATCGAGAAGCTCAAACGGGGCGAGTTCCCCGACTGGCTGCCCGCGGCGATCGTGAACAACCAGCGCATGTCGCTCATCACGATCTCCGAGGACGCCTCCACCGCCGCGCGCGTGCTGAACAACGCGTTCATCCAGGGGCGTCCGCTGGTCGATCAGCTGAACGACATCGACGCGATGGAGAAGATCACGAAGGAACAGATCACCGAGTTCGTGAAGAAGCACTACCGCGACAACTACGCCATCGTCTACAAACGTCAGGGCGAGGCCAGGGACATCGTGAAGGCCGAGAAGCCCCCGATCACCCCGATCCCGGTCCCCGATGAACTCTCCGAGTTCGGCCGCAATTTCGAGCTCCTGCCCGTGGAACCCGAGAAGG
>JAFYBD010000105.1 GCA_017540385.1 Lentisphaeria bacterium | reverse complement strand
GGAACTCCCGCCAGGTCGTCACGCTCTTCGTCCCCAGCGGAGTCCCGTTCACGGACAACTACGAGCACATGCAAAGCGCCGACCCCCAGATCTATGTGAACGGCCGCCAGTACCGGCCGCTCCCGACCGGGATCATGAACGACGTGCAGGTCTCCATGAAGATGCTCAAACTGCCGTCGACGTTCACAAACGAGGGCCTCCTCCTCGAATCCCTCGCCTACGCCATGCGGAAGGATCCCACGCGGTCCGGCGGCACCTCCCGGCGCACCTGGGGCAACGAGATCAGCGTCGCCTACTCCGACTCCGACACCATCCCGTGGCCGACCGTCCCCCAGTTCTACCAGGCGGACGACGTGCTCTACCGGAAAAACACCGACCCCTTCACCCCGGACGCCGAGGCCGCCCTCAACGACGCCGTGATGCTCGGCACGACCGAGCTCTATTTCGTCGCGCCCGGCACGCAGTGGCCCGAATGGGCTCCCCGCCCTCAGATGCACGGAGTCCTCAGCGTGATCCCGCGCGGATTCGGCCGCATCGTGGTGATCGACGGGAACAACCTCCGCGGCATCGGTCCCGGCAATCCCGGATCCAACCCCGGCGAGGACGAAAAGCCGACGATGTACAGCCGCGGCAACTCCCGCGAGCTCGACGACATCGAACGGTTGAATCCCCGGCTCTTCGGCTCCATCCGCGACGCCTCCGTGCTCCGCGCCATCAATCCCTCCGCGCTCTTCCTCGTGCTCCCGAGCGTCAAGATACCGGCCATTTCGTTCGCCGTCGTAATCTTCGCCCTGCTCGCGTACATCCTGATCGTCGGACCCGGCAACTACTGGTGGCTCAACAAAAAGAAAAAGAGCGTCCTGCTGCTCCTCTTCACGGTCCCGGCGATCTCCCTCGCGTTCGTGGCGGTCGTGATCCTCTTCGTCGCCCTCTTCGAAGGCTGGTACTCGCGCGCATCGGCGGTCGGCGTGACGTTCCTCGACCAGACCGAATCCCGCGCGTACACCCGGGCGGCCGTGAACCTCTACGCCCCGGTCCCGGTCCGCAAGCTCACGTTCGACACGTCCGACACGGTATCCTTCTCCCGGACCGGCGTGATCGACGTCGACCTCGGGCGCGACCAGGTCGTCACCGGGGCCAACCGCGCCCGCGTGCCCCTCACCTACGGCATTTCGCGCGCGGAAAAACGCCTCGAACAGCTCCGCGTGTCCCGCACGGCCGACGGCGCGATCTCCGTGATGAACGGTCTCGGATCGCCCGTGAAAATCCGCGCGCTCCGCGACCCCTCCGGCAGCTTCTGGACCTCCGGCGACTCGGTCGTCGCACCCGGCGCGACGCTCGCGCTCCATCCGCTCGAAAACGTCCCGGAGGCGCGTCCGCAGGACTTCGCCCCCGGCATGTTCACCACATCCGGCGGCACGACGGTCATCCCGGCCACCGCCCCCGCGGACAGGCGCACCGTCACCATCCCGCCCGGCGCAAGCGGCCCCTACACCGAACACGGACCAGTGAAGACCGACGACGACATGCCCGCCCCGGGCACCCCGTGGGCCGTCACGCCCACGCGGAACGACCTTCTGATGACCGCAGCCGCGATGCTCCTTGGCGACGATGATCTCAACTCCACCCGCCGCTTCCGGGAATCGGTTAACATCCTCGGCCATCCCGATCGCGATTTCGGCCGCTGGCTCAGGAACGACCTGAACAACTTCCGGGCGACGCTCCAGGCGAATCCCGAGGCGGCCGCCCTGACGCTCGACCCCGGCATGTACCTCGCGGAGACCGACGCCCCGCTTTTCTACACCGTCGGATGCAAGCCCGTTTCGTTCCACGCCAGACACCTCGTCGTCGGCACGTTCACCCTTCAGGAGTCCGCACATGAAAACTGAAGTCCGCAACCTCACCCGCGTATTCGGCAAGAACACCGCGGTCGACAATATCTCGTTCTCGTTCGAAGACGGCAACATCTTCGGCTTCATCGGCCCCAACGGCGCGGGCAAGACCACCACGATCCGCATCATGGCCACGCTTGACCTGGCGACCTCCGGCGACGTCTTCTACGACGGCGTCTCCGCCACGCTCTACCCCGAGGCCGTCCGGCGCGTCGTGGGCTACATGCCCGACTCGCTCCCCGGCTACAAGGACATCCAGGTCTGGGAATACCTCGACTTCTTCGCGCGCAGTTTCGGGCTGAAAGGGGCCGAGCGCACCCGCGCGCTGAACGACATCATCGACTTCACCAACCTCGGCGAACTCCGCAACAAATTCCTGTACGCCCTCTCGAAGGGCATGAAGCAGCGCGTGAGCCTCGCACGGGCCCTGATCCACAACCCGAAGGTCCTCATCATGGACGAACCTGCGGCCGGTCTCGACCCCCGCGCCCGGCTCGAACTCCGCACCCTGCTGAAGATCCTCGCGGAACAGAAGAAGGCGATCTTCCTCTCCAGCCACATCCTCTCGGAACTCCAGGACATCTGCGACGGCGCGGTCATCATCGAACAGAGCAAACTGCTCTCCGCCGGCACACTCGGCGAACTCCTCTCGAACGTGACCGGCGAAGCCGCTCCGTCCGCAGAACCCGCCGCGACCGGTCCCCGGGCCGCCGAAGTCTCCGGCGAAACCGCTTCCGGCGCGGCGTCGGCATCGGTCCCGCCGCAGCAGCACGAAGGCCCGCCCGCCGTCAGCATCGTCCTGAAGACCCCGCGCGGCGGAGGCGAAGCCGTCCGTCTGAAACTCCTCGAGCATCCGCTCACGAAATCGGTCGATCTGGTCGACGACGACGAGGTGCGCGCGGTCGTGCAGGGCACCGACGCGGAGGTCTCCGCCGTGGTCGGCACCGTCTTCGCCGCCAACCTCACGGTCCTGTCGTTCACGCGCAACCAGATGGGCCTCGAGGAGCTCTTCATGAAGATCACCCAGGGCAAAGTGAAGTAAGGAGGCGGAACACATGCTTGCGAAAACATCGTTCCGGAATCTCGGCGAATCCATGAACCCGGTCTTCATCAAGGAGATGCGGCAGTATTTCCAGAACCGCAGGATGCTGCTCCTGATGGGAGCCCTCCTCCTCGGCGAATTCGTCCTCACGCTCTTCTTCTCGTCCGCGATGAGCCTGAACAACGAGGACACCACCTCCGGCGTGATCTTCTTCCTGCTCATCATCTGCGGCGGCTGCATCCTCTCCGTCTTCATCTGCTCCATCGGGGCGGAACAACGTTTCGCGGAGGAGCGGTCCGACCGCGAACTGAACTACGCCATGCTGACCACGCTGCGTCCCGCGTCGATCATCTGGGGCAAGCTCCAGGGCGCGCTCGTGATGCTGCTGTGCATCTTCTCGATGCTCCTGCCGTTCCTGACCGCCGCGTACTTCATGCGCGGTCTCTCGGTGGCGTCGCTGCTGCTCACACTGTACATCCTGCCGATCCTGCTCCTGACCACGCTGGCGGGCATCTTCGCCGGGACGTTCGGGCTGAAATGGCTCTCCATCCTGTATTTCATCGGGTTGCTGAACTTCGGTATCGGCGTCGTCCCGGTCGGGTTCGCCATCGCCGAGGAGCTCATCGACGGCGGCGCGCTCGACCTCCAGTTCTGGGTGTACCTGCTGGTCGAATACGAGGCGGCGTTCCTCGTGGGCGCGCTGTTCTTCCTGCTCTCCGTGGCGATCATCTCGCCCCCGAAATCGAACCGGATGTTTTGGCCGAAGCTCTACCTCTTCGCCCTGCCCGTG
>JAFYBD010000104.1 GCA_017540385.1 Lentisphaeria bacterium | reverse complement strand
GACGCAGTTGCGCACCGTGCCGGCGTTGGAGCCGCAGACGGCGCCGCGGGTGATGTTCACGTTCTCGACGTTGGAGAAGCTGGCGTGGAAGTAGCTGGATTCGAGAGTGCCGGAGACGGCGTTCGTGCCGGCGATGCCGCCGACGACGTCGTTCTTGACGCGGTTGTAGAGGACGGCGCCGGTGGAGCCGAGGGGGCCGACGACGCGGCAGGCGCGGACGGCGCCGGCGTTCTCGCCGCAGAAGAGCTGGAGGAAATTCTCCGCGTCGGGGTAGTCCGCGGTCCACGAGTAACGGAAGAGCTGGATGTTGCCGGCGCGTAGCTTCTGGACGAACCTCGGCCAGGTGTTGAACTCCGGCTGGATTTCGATCCCGATCTCCTTCATGTCGTTCGCCATCAGCTCGGCGGTCTGGCGGTAGAAGGTGTCGCTGCCGGTCTGGTCGAACGTGATGACCAGCGCGCGTCCGGTGGCCGGGTCGATCCCGTCCTTGAACCCGGCCAGTTCGAGCTCGCGTTTCGCAGCCTCGACGTCGCGGTGCCCGAGCTCGGGATGGGGTTCCGTGACGGCTCCCGGGATGCCCGGCGGGACCGGGCCGTAGGCGGCGGAGAAACGGCTCCCGGAGTGTTCGATGCGGCGTTCTCGGTCGAACGCCAGCGTGATCGCGCGCCGGAGGTGGAGATTGCCGCCGAGGAGCGGGTCGGTGAAGTTGAAGCCGATGTAGTTGGTTTCGAGCTGGGGACGCGAGAGCAGCCGGATGCCTCGTTCGCGGAGCGCCGGCGACAGCACCAGGTCCTTGTTCACGACCGCCTCGAAGCTCTCGCTGTCCGGCACGTACAGGTCCAGACGCCCCTGCAGGAACATCAGCCACGAGGCGAGGGGCTGTTTCACGAGATAACACGAGATGCGGTCGGCGGCGGGGAGCGTCCGTCCGTCGGATTCCGCGTGATACTCCACGAAACGCTCCATCTCCAGGATGTAATCCTTCTCCCAGCGTGTGAGGCGGAACGGTCCCGAACCCTGCGGATGGTCGGCGAAATCGTCGCCGTAATGCTCGATCGCCCGGCGCGAGACGACTGCCGTGTAGGGCAGCGCAAGGGCGTAGAGGAAACGCGGATCGGGTTTCTCCAGATGGATCACGAGCGTTCGGTCGTCGCGGATTTCCAGCCCTTCGCAGAGGTCGTCGTACGGCGACATGTCGCCCTCGGGCGCAGCTTCGGTGCGTTTCTGGAATTCGTCAAGCCCGACGATGCGGTCGCGGATCAGCCAGAATCCCGGCGATCTCAACCGCGTGTCCGCGAGACGCAGGATCGAGAACGCCGCGTCGCGTGCGGTCACCTTGCGCGCGGAACGGTCCGCGTCAGTGAAGGCTTCGCCGTCCTGAAAATACAGGTCGTCGCGCAGGACGCATGTGTAGGATTTGCCGTCCGCCGAAACCTCGGGCATCGCGGTCAGCATGCACGGCTCCATGATGTATTCGCCCTCCTCGTAACGGTACTGCAGGAGCGTGTCGTAGAACGCCCCGCAGACGTACTGGCTGGCCGCGTCTGCGGCGAGCGCCGGGTCGAGCGTGTTGATCTGCTTGCCCAGGCTCATCACGACGCGTTTCACGGTCGCCGGGTCCTCCTCGCTGCCGCCGCAGCCGCAGAATGTCGCCGCGGCCGCCACGGCCGCGATCAGGATCCCGCAAATCATCCATCGAATACGCGCGGTCATGATTCGTCGTCCTCCTCGGCACCGTTCTCGCGGAGCCAGCGGTCGGTCGCGCCGATGGAGTCCTCGTAGGAGAACCCGCGTCCGACCAGGAACCGGACGGCTTTCGCCTTGCGTTTGCGGATGTCGGGCTCGCGGAGCAGCTGCGGGGCCTTCCGGCGCAGCGCCGAGAATGCGTTTTCCGCGTCTTCGTCGCGCGCGTCGGCTGCCTCGTCCCGCGGGGTGGAAAAGGAAAAACCGTCGTCCGTCCCCTCGATGGCCTGTTCGATGAGCTCGGGCGCGATGCCGCGTTTTTTCAACGCCATGCGGATGCGTGCCGGGCCGTATCCCCGGGATCGGTACGAACGCGCCACGTCCGACGCCAGGTAATCGTCGTGCAGCGCCCCCATTTTCGTGAGCGTGGCGATGGCCGCGTCGATCTCCCCCGGCGGGAACAGCTTCTTCGCGGCGAGTTTCGTGCGCAGTTCATGGCGCGACACGAGCCGCCGGGCGAGGATGTCGACCGCGACGGTGAGCGCGGTTTTCGTGGCTGGGGGCTGTGGCATGATGTCGGACCGGTTCCTTTCTGCGTGTCGCATGGAAAAAGATGCACCGGATGGCCGGAGCCGTCACCCTTTCTGCGGATGCTGGATTTCGGCGAAAAGCGCGCCGACGGGCAGGAACCGCACGAACTTGACCGGGAGCAGCTGGCGCGAGAGGTCCTTGTCGCTGCTCACGATGGTGCGGACGTAGTTGCCGGACCAGCCGTCCCACAGTTCCTTCTTGTTGCAGTTGGACTCGATCAGGACCGCGCCGGTGGTGCCGACCAGGCTCTGCGCGAACTTCCTCGCGGACTCTTCCTTCAAGGCTTTCAGCTGTTCGATCCGGTCGGTCACGGCGGATTTCTGCACCTTTTTGGTCAGTTTCGCGGCCGGGGTGCCGCTCCGCGGGGAATACGGGAAGATGTGGATGTTCGCGAACTCCATCTTCCGCAGGAATTCGAGCGATTCCTCGAAGTTCGCGGCGGTTTCGCCGGGGAACCCGACGATCACGTCGGTGCCGAGGTGGAGGTTCGGGATGGCGGCCCGGGCGTATGCGGCGTATTCGACGAATTTCGCGGTGTCGCAGTGACGGTTCATGGCCGTCAGGATCTCGTCGCAGCCGCTCTGGATCGGCAGGTGCAGGAATTCGCAGACCTTTCCGGCGTTGCGTTTCATGGCGTCGATGATCGGGATCACCTCGTCGCACGGTTCGGTCGAGCTCAACCGGATGCGGAAGTCGCCCGGGATTTCGCACAGCCGGTCGATGAGCTCCGGCATGGCGGTCCGCCCGGCCTTGTAATGGCACGTGTTCACGCCGGTCAGCACGATCTCGTGGAATCCGTCGTCGACGGCCTTTCTGAACTCGGCCGTGATCTCCTTCAGGTCGCGGGAACGCTCCGGGCCGCGCGCGGTCGGGACGATGCAGTACGAGCACTGGTTGTTGCAGCCCTCCTGCACCTTGATGAACGAGCGCGACCGGAACGGGAAGACGCCCACGGCCTGTTCGGCGAAGACGCCCTTTGCGAGTTTCGGTGCGGCCGGGGCCTTGCGTTCCTCGAGGAGCGCGAGGTATTTCGGCAGGATGGTTTCGATCTCCTTTTTCTGCTCGTTCAGGAGCAGCAGGTCGATGTCCTGGCTCTGCTCCAGCTCGTCCCTGCTCACGTCGGCGGCGCATCCGGTGAAGACGATGAACGACTGCGGGTTCTCCGCCCGGATGGAGTGGAGCGCCTGCTTGCTTTTCTTGTACGCCGTCTCCGTGACGGTGCAGGAGTTGATGACGATGAGGTTCGGACTGCTCGAAGCGTCCGGCGGAACGATCTGGAATCCGAGGCGGATGAGCCTGTCGTGAAGAAGCGCGCTGTCGGCCTGGTTGAGCCGGCAGCCCAAAGTAATTACCGCTGCTGTGATCGGTTTCATAGTCTGTCGCAGTGTGGGTTCGGAATCGTGGCTCCGGCGGTTTGCGCCGCCGTACGCCGTCATGTGTAGGGGTGGTAGTGTTTCGGACGGTCAGGAGCGGATTTGCCCCGTCCCGTAGATTTTATATTTGTAGGAAGTGAGTTCTTTGAGTCCCATCGGGCCGCGCACGTGGAACTTGTCCGTGCTGATGCCCATTTCGGCGCCCATGCCGAATTCTCCGCCGTCGGTGAACCGCGTGGAGGCGTTCCAGTACACGGCCGCGGAGTCCACGTTGTCCAGGAAATACTGCGCGTTTGCCTCGTCGGTCGTGAGGATGCTGTCGCTGTGGCCGGAGCCGTAGCGGTTGATGTGGTCGACGGCTTCCTTCACGCCGGGGACGATTCCGACCGTAACGTCGAGCGTCCCGTATTCCTTCGGCCAGTCTTCCTCGGTGGCGGGCACGACTTCGACCGGCGCGGCGAGCTTCGCGAACGCCTCGTCGCCGTGCATGGTCACGCCGAGCTGCTTGAGCTTCGCGGCGAGCTTGGGGGCGAATTCCGGCGCGACGGACGCGTCGATCAGGATGGTTTCCAGCGCGTTGCAGACGCTCGGGCGCTGGCACTTCGCGTTCTCGATGACCTTGAGCGCCAGCTCCTGGTCGCAGACGTGGTCCACGAAAATATGGCACACGCCCTTGTAATGCTTGATGACCGGCATCGTGGCCTGTTCGACCACGGCGCGGATCAGGCGTTCGCCGCCGCGGGGGATGACCATGTTGATGCAGTCGTTCATCTTC
>JAFYBD010000103.1 GCA_017540385.1 Lentisphaeria bacterium | reverse complement strand
GGCTTCGGCGGCGGTGCTGGCGGCGGCGGTCGTGCCGGCGGTGGCGCCGCAGGTAATGCTGGCGGCGGTCGTGCCGGCGGTGGCGCTGCAGGCGGTCGTGCCGGCGGCGGTGGCGGCGGTGGCTTCGGCGGCGGCCGCAGATAACCCCGATACGAACCCAGAACTTTCAACCTGATTCACGAAAACAATCAAAAAAAACCGGGTCTACCCGGGAACAATTACATAAGAAACGGAACCTCAAAGATGAAGAGACAGATTTGCACAACCCTCACCGGTGCGGCGTTCGCTTCCATCCTGCTCGTTTTACCCCAGATCACGAGCGCGGCTGACGAAGCTGACGAGTCCGCGGCAGCCTCCCAGGCGGAGAGTGCCGCACCCGCAGTCGAACAGCTCAGCCTGAGCGAAGGCAAGATCCTGGAGGACAAGGACAACGGCAAGGTTGTCATCCTCAAGGACCCCACCGCCGACGAGATCACCATGGAGCGGACCTCGATCGTCACGCCCGGCGAAAACGGCGACGTCACAGTCACGGACGTGGTGGTGGTGAACGCACCGAGTTCCGAGATCGACGAAGTCGAAGCTGCCGCGGAAGAGGAAATCGAAGCGGCCGAAAAGGGCGACTCCACCTGGCTCGGACGGTTCCTTGAGGCGATCGGCCTCGGCGACGAGGTCGGCGACGGCGAAAGCAACAAGAGAGACCCGAACGCCAAGTTCGGTTTCCTCTACAAGGACAAGTACGTGGGCGAAGACGTCAAGCTGGAACCCCAGACGATCGGCGAGGAAATGATCATCACCGACCGCGAGCAGTCCCGCGACCTCGCCACCCCGGAACAGATCGAAGCGGTGGAAACCCCGGTCCGGCCTCCGGCCAAGGACGAGAAGGCCGACAAGAAGCCGGAACCCTTCTACGAGAACATCCTGTTTGAAGAAGAACTGAACGGCGGCCAGGGCGGCGACGAAGAGATCGCCGTGAACATCGTGTTCAACAGCGCCCCGATGATGGACGTGATCCCGGCGTTCGCGGACGCCCTCGGATTCAACTTCGTGATCGACTCCGACATCCGCAGTTTCGTGACCCTGAACCTGAACTCCACGATGACCAAGCGCGACCTGTGGGCGGCGTTCGCCACCCTCATTGAAAACGCCGGCGTCACGATCACGGTCGAGAGTTCCGGTCTGCTCCGCATCCTCCCGCTGAACAAACTCGGTTCCCGCGCGAAACTGGAAGAATCCGAATACCTGCTCTATCCGCTGAACTTCGCCAGCGCGCAGGAAGTCATCAACCAGATCCGCCCGTTCCTCGGCAGCACGGCGACCTGCATCCAGGTCCAGCGCCCGAACGCGGTGTTGCTGTGCGACTACAAGGACAACATCCGCAAACTGAAAGACCTGCTCGACATCCTGGACGACAACCCGAAGACCAAATGGCCGCGCGTGGTGGTGCCCTGCGAAAACATCCTGCCGAGCAAGATCGCCGAAGAACTCCGCGACGTCCTGCCGACTCTCGGCTTCGTGGTGCGTCAGCTGAATGACAACAACGATCAGCCCGGCGCCGTGAGAATCACGAGCGTCGACCGCCTGCAGCTCATCATCGCCAGCGCCGCGACGCAGGAAGCCACGCAGGAAATCCGCAACTGGATCGAAATCCTCGACGGCACGATCTCCCTTGACCAGGAACGCATCTTCGTCCACAAGGTCATGTACACCAAGTCCGAGCAGCTCATGCAGGCCCTGGCGGTGCTCTACAACATGACCGGCACGTCCCTCACGATCGACGACGACGGCAGCAACCGCACGCAGAGCGTGAACGGCACGAGCACGACCCGTAACACGAATAACAACAACCGTAACAGCGTGAGCACGGAATACAGCTCGACCACGACGGACCAGAAGTCCAACATCTTCGAAACGCCCGTGAAGATCTTCTCCGACGGCGCGCTGAACCGCCTGGTCATCCGTACGACTCCGAGAACCTATGCCTCCATCAAAGCCCTGCTCGACCGCCTCGACGTGGTTCCTGCGCAGGTTCTGCTGCAGGTGACCGTGGCCGAAGTCTCGGTCGACGATTCGATGAACTGGGGCATGGAAGTGGCCGCGGCAAGCAGCTGGGGCGGAAACACGATGTCCATGAGCACCCACTGGTCCGAACTGACCCCGGACATCGACCAGTCCGGCATCAACAACCGTCAGACCGGCTACACCTTCATGCTGGCCGATCCGAACGACCCGAACAACAAGCTCGGTTACATCCGGGCATACGCCGGCGACAGCAAGTACAAAATCATCTCCAGCCCGCAGGTCCTGGTTTCGAGCAACACCGAAGCCATGATCAACGTCGGTAAGCAGACTCCGTACGTGGGCAGCACGGTGACCGACACCAGCAGCTCCGGCTCCCTGCTCACCAGCACGTCGTTCAAGGATTCCGGTATCAAGCTGACCGTGACCCCGCAGGTCACCAGCACCGACCTGATCTCCCTGAAGATCAACCAGTCGCTGTCCAGCGCGAACATGATCACGCTGTCCGGCACGACGCAGGCGCCTGAACTGACCACCCGCGAAGTCCAGACCTACATGACGATCCACAACGGCCAGACGATGGTCATCGGCGGCCTGATCGAAGAAGAAAATCAGGACCAGCTGGAATCGCTCCCGTTCCTGAACGAGATCCCGTTCCTCCGCCGTCTCCTGGGCAAGACCAACTCCTCGCTGGGCCGCACCGAGATCCTGATCATGATCACCGGCCACATCATCAACGAGAAGAGCCGCGTGGAAGATATGATCCGCCGTTACAACGACGCTCTCGAAGCCATCAACGAGTTTGAGGACAATCTGGGCAGTTCCGCCGACGGCACGCACAAGAAAGCCAGCTCCCGTATGTTCACTCTCGACTGAGGATAACCGCTCATGACGAATGCAATGAACTCCTATCCCGAAATGCGGGCGAAACTCCATGAGCGCCTGGCGGCGCTCTCGGAGGAGTACCCGTCCGCGGACGCCACGGCGGCGGAACTCCGCGATGCGGACTCCGCCCTCGTCAGGGCGGGGACGATCAACGAGCAGCAGCTGACCGAGATCTACTCGCAGTGCTACGGGATCCCGGCGCCGGACGAGAACGACCTCAATCAGCCGGATCCGTATCCGAGCGCCCCGCAGGAATTCCTGAACGCGAACCTGTGCGTGCCGTACGAATGGTCGGACGAGAACAAGACCATGACGTTCCTGATCGCCGATCCGTACAGCATCGAGCACATCACGTTCCTGGTCAGCAAGAGCTGGCACATGACGGTGAGCTTCCAGTTCGTCCGCCGGACGTTTCTGGAGCGCATCCTCTCCCGTCTTCAGAACGTGGAGGAGGAGCAGGAATTTCACGAAACGGACGACGAGGCGTCGCTGCGCAGCATGGCGGGCGAGGCGAAGATCGTCCGCCTGGTGAACGACATTTTCACACGCGCCCTGGAAGACGGGGCGAGCGATATTCACGTGGAGCCCGGCGAGGACGCCGTGGTGGTCCGGTGCCGAATCGACGGCGTGCTGCGCGAGATCATGAGCTGCCCGCTGAACCAGTTCCCGGCCATCGCATCGCGCATCAAGCTGATCGGCGGCCTGAACATCGCGGAAAGCCGTCTGCCTCAGGACGGCCGTACGAACGTCCGTCTCGGCCATGAAGAGCTGGACATGCGTATCAGTACGCTGCCCATCCTGACCGGCGAAAGTATCGTGCTCCGACTCCTGAACCAGGACGCGCTGACGTTCGACCTGAAGACGCTCGGCATGTCCGACGCGAACCTGAAGGACTTCGAGAAGCTGATCAGCATCCCGTACGGCATCATCCTGGTCGTGGGGCCCACCGGCAGCGGCAAGACGACGACCCTGTACAGCGTGATCAATCAGCTGAACGACAACAAGAAAAAGATCATCACCATCGAAGACCCCGTGGAATACAAGACCGCGGGCCTGTGCCAGATGCAGGTGAACGAAAAGATCGGCGTGACGTTCGGCGCGGGACTCCGCTCCATCGTGCGTCAGGACCCGGACATCATCCTGGTCGGCGAAATCCGCGACCGCGAGACGGCCGACATCGCCATCAACGCGGCACTGACCGGTCACCTGGTGCTGAGCACGCTGCATACGAACGACGCCGTGGGCGCCGTGACCCGTCTGCTGGATATGGGCGTGGAACCGTTCCTGGTCTCCTCCGCTCTGTACGGCGTGCTTTCCCAGCGACTCGTCCGCAAGATCTGCACGACCTGCGGCGGCTCCGGCTACATCGGAGTCCCGAGAGGGCAGAAGGGCGACATCACGAACCGCTGCAGACGCTGCGGCGGCACGGGATTCAAGGGACGCTCCGGCGTCTTCGAGCTCCTGACCGTGACGGACGACCTCCGCGCGGCCGTGATCCGCGAAGAGGACAGCAGCGTGCTGCAGGCCATCGCGGTGAAGCACGGCATGCGCACGTTGCGCCAGGACGCGGACGAAAAGGTCCGTCTGGGCATCACGACGATCGAAGAAGCCAACCGGTCCGTAGCGGACATGTAACGACTTGGGAGAAGCCGCATGGGTCTGTATAAATATCTGGCGTCCTCCGGGCGGGACAAGCCGTCCGAGGTGCTGATCGAAGCCGACAATCAGAACGAGGCACTGGGCAAACTGCGTTCGCGCCGCCTGATCCCGATCCAGTATCTGGGCGAGGCGTCGATGGGCGGGAAAGGCAAGCTCCAGCTCTTCGGCAACAGCGGCATCGACACGTTTGCATTCACCCGGCAGCTCTCTCCGCTGCTGAGTTCGTATATCCCCCTGGAACGCGCACTGGCGATCATCGCCGAAGGGTCGGACGACCCGCGGCAGAAATCGTTCGTGAACAACATGCGCCAGGGACTCCACGAAGGCAAGAAGTTCTCCGAACTGATCCGGTCCCAGGGTTCGCTCTTCCCCGACTACTACGCGAACCTGATCGAATCCGGCGAAGAGTCCGGGTGTCTGCCGGAAGTGCTGGTCCAGCTGTACAAGTTCATGGGCGAGACCCGCGACCTGAAGGGGTTCATCGTGTCGAACTCGATCTACCCGGCCGTGATCCTGAGCATCGTCCTGATCGTGGTGATCCTGATGTTCACGGTGTTCGTGCCGAAGTTCGCGACGATCTTCGCGGACATGGGACGCGAGACGCCGCCGTCGCTGAACCGTCTGCTGGCGTTCAGCGCGTTCGCGAAATGGGCCTGGTGGACGATTCCTCTGGCGATCATTGCGGCGTGCCTGGCCTACATCCAGATCTTCGGCAAGAAGCAGTTCGACTATGTGACGAGCAAATGGAAACTGAAAGTGCCGCTGATCGGACGCATCATCTCCGACCTGGAAATGTGCCGTTACATCCGCACGCTGTCCATCATGACGATGAACCATGTGGAGATCATCCGCACGGTGAAGATCGCCGGTCGCATCATCCACAACCCCGTGGTGGCGGAACCCTTCCAGCCGATCGCGGACAAACTGAAACAGGGCCAGAAGCTGTCGGCGACGCTGATGGGCAATCCGTACGTGCCGCGTGAAACGGTGCCGATGCTCCGCGTGGGCGAGGAATCGGGCAACGTGGGCGACATGCTGGTCCGAATCGCGGACAACCTGGAAAGTGACACCAGGGCGAAGATCAAGCGCATGCTGAGCCTGTTCGAGCCTGCGGTGATCCTCCTGCTGGCTTCGGTCGTCCTGCTCGTCGTGGTCTCGATCTTCCAGGCCATGATGGACCTGAACGCCGTCGAATAACCCCCCCCTGCAAGAGGCAAAAGCAATTTCATCCTACAACTAAAGGAGACAACCCTATGAAACAGAACAAACAACGCCGCAGAGTCGCACCGTTCACCCTGATCGAAGTCGTGGTCGTGATCGTGATTCTGGTCACCCTGGCATCCGTCGCCACCCCGATGTACATGAACTACATCAAGAAGAGCAAGGTCGCCACGGCGAAGACCCAGATCAAGCTGATCGACGATGCGCTTCAGGGCTACAAGCTGGACGTCGGGACGTATCCGTCCGACCTGCAGGGCCTGGTGGAGAACATCGACCAGTCCGAGAAGTGGGAAGGCCCGTACATCAAGCCGAAAGTGCCGACGGATCCCTGGGGCGGGCAGTATGTCTACGTCTTCCCCGGCGAACACGGCGATTTCGACCTGCTCACCTACGGCGCCGACGGACAGGAAGGCGGCGAGGGCGAATACTCCGACCTGAACAACTGGGAATAATACGCCTGCAGGCAACCAGTGAAACACCCCGCGTCCAACGGGAGTCCGAGCGCAATTATGTCGAGACGAAAGCCATTTACACTCGTCGAAGTCGTGGTCGTGATCGTGATCATGGTTTTGACGGGGACGATCGCCATCGGAGCGATGCGCACGGACTCCACGTCGCGCCTCATCCGCAGCACGACGAACGATTTCCGGTCCCTTTGCTCCAGAGTCCGCTTCAAGGCGATGGAGATGGGACAGGACCGCATGGTCGTGTATTTCCCCGAGGAACGCATGTTCTACATTGCCCGCCCGATCGCGAATCAGGAGGAGGCCATGGAGTACGAGGACGAGGGGTTCGTGACGCTGAAGGAGTCCTTCAAGTGGGCGCTCCCGAAAGAATTCGAGCTCACGACGGATGAAAACCGTCCGATCGAAGTCTTCCGGTTCTACCCGGACGGAGGGGCCTCGGGACGCTGGAAACTGAATCTGGCATTTTCGGGCAAGGACCTCATCGTGGTCATCGACGTGGCGAAGCTGACCGGTTCGGTCGTCTCGTACGAAACAACAGCAGGTGAGCAGCAGTGAAACGCAAGGGCAAATCCAGTCTCGGGCAGTTCACGCTGATCGAGGTCATCATCGCCATCGGCATCCTCGCGATCTCGCTGGCCTCGCTGTTCCAGATCATCGCGACCTCGCGCGCCCGCATCGCGAAAGCGGACGAGGAATGGCACACCATGCACATGCTCACGCAGGCCGCGGAGTACGTGCTGCTGCACAAAGCGGACGCGGTGGACGGCATCGACCGCGATTTCTTCCCGTACCGCGACTATCAAGTAAGAATCGACTACGAAGAAGTCCTCGACCCGCAGATCGACGACGACTTCAAGTCCATCAACGGCCAGCTCCCGCTGGAGCTGTGCACGATCGAACTGCTGAACCTGAAAACCACCGGCAAGGAATCTGCCGGCATCCTG